>JALNYN010000040.1 GCA_023229825.1 Minisyncoccota bacterium | reverse complement strand
TCCATGAAGTCGGAATCGCTAGTAATCGCGGGTCAGCTATACCGCGGTGAATACGTTCTCAAGTCTTGTACTCACCGCCCGTCACGTCAAGGGAGCCGGGAGTACCCGAAGATCCGTCATTGGCGGATTTAAGGTAAGTTCGGTAACAGGGACGAAGTCGTAACAAGGCACGGCTAGCGGAAGCTGGTCGTGGAACAATTTCATTTTATGCGATTGCGTTGTTTTATAAGCAACACAATTCGAAATGGCGATAACTCGCTCTTTGCGAGTAGGACTATGGTTTCAAGTCCATAAACGAAACCCCCATGTTAATCAAGGGAGAGAGATTACGATCTAGACAATGAGTGAAACAAAAGAAAGTAAATTTCTTAAGTGGTTTGTGAAGCATTCAGAAAAATCCGCACAATGAGGCGGTTTTTTTGTGGTTGACTTGAAGTCATACTTGTGATATCATATTTTTCGGATCAACAATAGTTGGAGAAATGGAATGACAGACAAAAGTGAAGACGAAAAACTTGATATTGTAAGACAATTGGGAAAACGAGTTCAACAAGACATGGATGCCATGCCAAAAGTAGAACTTCCTTTGCAAGGTTTAAGCATATTTTTAGCTGATTTGACTAAAGGACCGGAATTTCAAGAAGGAAAGAAAGAAGATTCGAAATAAAGGAATCTAGCGCCGGACGGGGTTTGTAACCCCGTCCCTTTTTGTTTGGGTGAAGAAGAATTCTATGATGTCTTGAATGTTTAGAGTTGTGAATGGCGTAATGTGTAATCTACAATGTTCCGAACGCGGTCAGAGACCACGTCCGGCGACGGTTACGATCGTCCCCTGATACTGATACTTTCCCCCGATACTTCGTCTGCGTTGACGCGTTTTTGGCAAAAACATATAATGAACGTATGAAGAAAGAAACGAAAGAAAAAATCGTGGTGGAAATCACTCCCGAAATCCGGGCTTTGTTTGATAGCTATCACAAAGAAACGGAAAAAGAGATGACACGATATGTTGGTGCATTATCTGAAGATTTTCAAAGCAAAGTTTCCGCTATCGGAGAACAATTTTCCGGACTGAATGATAAGCTCGACATGCATACTGAAATGATCGGACTTCTTGCAGAAGACGTCGCAGTTCTAAAAGAAGATGTTTCCGTCCTGAAAGATGACGTTGGTATCTTAAAAACAGATGTGTCGGAAATAAAAGACATCCTAAAAACCAAAGCCGACAAAACCGAGGTCATACATATATCTCGCCGTGTTTCCGTTCTTGAACGCAATGTTTAAACGAGGGAAAAAAAGAAAGTAAATTTCTTAAGTGGTTTGTGAGGCATTCAAAATTACCCGCATGATCTGCGGTTTTTTTTGCGCGTTTTTATGCTATTGACATTTTCTTTTACTTTGATATAATACATTTGGAAATTATGTAAAAGGATTTTTCTATTTAACTAACAAGAGGAAGCTGTTGTGCTTAAAAAAGATATTAAGAAAAAACTGGATAATGGGAATATCGTAGATGAACTTTTACTATTAAAAGGAAGTCAAAGTCCTCAAATGAGGGACGCTATGCGATATTATATGGGAAAAGAAAGACCGGGGGCTGACTTCGGAAGTGAAATAAGACGTCTAAAGGCGGTTGGTCTGGGCAACTTGATTGACGAAATCGTTGCTGAAATGAAAGCTGAAATGGAAAGTAAAAAAACAGAAGAGGATATTTTATGGGATAAAATTATGGAAGATCCTTTCGGTATTAAAGGTATGTATAACCCAGCTGATGATTGAGTTTGACCTCCAATAACAATAACAATAATACCATAAAACTTTTTATCGCCGGACGGGGTTTGTAACCCCGTCCTTTTTGTTTGTGTTGACGCGTTTTTGAAAAGAGAAAAGGGGACCGAAGGAAAAATTGGGCTGTCACCCAAAAAAAGCACCGCTGTTGAGCGGTGCAAAATTAAAAATCAACGATGAGGTATCCAGCCTTTTTTTACCGCGTTCGAGTAGCTCCACTCGGGGGATGCTTCCGTTTTCCATGTCCAAAAATATGATCCGGTGTATGGTTCGTGCGCGATAAGCTGGGCATAAGCGTAAGCAGTCATCAAGAAGGAAGCATTCGGGTCTTTTGTCTCGCTGTGCACGATCTCTTGATCCGTTCGCGAATCTTCTTTATCAACGGGGTTTAAGTTTAATCCCAAGCTCCATTCTCCAACGTAGGCATGAGGCCATATCGACATGATATCTTCGGCTTCGTCATGTCCGTCGACGATCACTTGGCGGATGTGCGTATAAAAATCCATGTCGCGCATCCAATCGTTAAAACATCGGTATCTGTGGACATCGAGAGCGATTCCCGGCAATTTTGAGAGCACTGCGAATTCGTTATGATCGCGAAATGCGTCATGTATTATAACTTCTTTGGCGGGCATTTCTTTCCGTATCGCTTCATAGGCTCGTCCGTAAAATTCAATGAGCAAAGACGTGGGGATCGTCCATCGCGGTTCGTTTAAAACTTGAATCCCCATAACATTGGAGTATGAAGCGAAAGTTTTGGCGATCCGGCCGAGGACATCAACGGTGTAGTCGATATATTCCGGTTTTGTATGCCAATCGCAAACTCCCGAAATTCCGCCATTGTCAAAGCCATTTTGACAGCCGGGGGCACAGTGCAGATCAAGCATGACCGAAAGACCTTCTTTTCCCGCCCAATGAACTACTTTTTTTAAGATCGCAAGTTCATTCGCCGGAAAAGGACGCATGCTCTTGAGCGCAGGATGATCGGGATAATCTTCATCTCCCATAATCCAATATCCGACGGGAATACGGACGGAGTTCAGCCCGCATCGGCGCATGGCGGCAAGATCCGCTTTTGTGATAAATCTTTTTTTATGATTATCAAGAAAAGATCGCGAATTCATTCCATTTTCTTTCATTCCAACGCATAACGAGGTTTCGTCGCTTCCGAATAGATACAAAGACGGAGTGATCCATTTCTCTGTGACAAACAGTCCGCCCAAGTTGCAGCCTTTAATTTTCATGGTACTTCTCCTTTTTTCTTTTCTAAATTTAGATTAATACCTTTTCCGGAAAAAGTAAAACTGAAAGATGTTTCTAAGAATAAAAAACCTGTCCAAATCGGACAGGTATGTTTTTATTCATATTTTATTTCGTTTCCGTTTTTGTCGCGGAATTTTCTATCCCATTCGCCGTTTTGCCATTGGCAGTAAAAAGGTTGTTTGGGTGGTTTTTCTTGTTCTGTTTTTGGTTTTTTAACTTTGGAACCTTTGTCTGTGTCATAAAATTCTGTCATCACTTTCCTCCACGCTGCTTTTATTTCTTTACGAGAAAATTCTATTTTTTTTGGATCCCAATAAAAGTGTTTACCATCATATCGCAATCCACCTGATAACCGAAAACTTCCGATTTTCATATAACCTCCATTTACATTTGTTCATTTCAACCTGTTGTATATTCAATCATATTTTAGTTCTAAAGTAAAGAAACTTTCGAGTGCACAGACCGCCGTTTTCGTTTCCGTCAGACATGATATACTATACTTATGAAAACGATACTTCATTTATTTTTGCATACGCTGGCGATAATGATCGCGAGCTATATTATTCCGGGCGTTACCGTGCCGAATTGGTTTACGGCGCTTGTTCTTGCCGTGGTGCTTGGAATTCTTAATACTTTTCTGAAACCGATACTGATTTTTCTTACTCTTCCCGTCACGATCCTTACGCTCGGTTTGTTTGCTCTCGTGATCAACACCGCGCTTATTTTGCTTGCGACGCTCATCGTTCCCGGTTTTGCCGTTGCCGGTTTTTTTACCGCCTTTATTTTTGGGATCGTTCTCTTTTTTATAAACGCATTTTTCTCAATCCTTTTATAAAATGATATCGCTAAAAAAACTTTCCGAACCGCCTTATCGACAGTATATTTTGATCGGCGCGCTTTCTTTGGCGCTTGCGCATTATTATTTTCTCCGCGGTCAGGACGGCGGCAGTATTCTTTTTGCCATTGCTCTGATCGGATCTGCAGAAACGGCTATCGGAGCAGTAACTTCCGTTATGAAGAGAAAGATCGGCATCGACACGTTCAATATTTTCGCCGTTATCATCGCGTTCACAGCGGGAGAAGTGACTTCTGCGGCTTTTATCGTGCTTATGCTCGCTTTTGCCGATCTCTTGGAATGGAAAACAGAATCTCGCGCCGGGAATGCGATCAAAGAACTTTTGGCGCTCAAGCCTCGTCTGGCATTGCGTGAAGATCCTTCGGGAGACATGGAAGACATCGATGCTTCGCTTGTTAAAAAAGGAGATGTACTTGTGGTAAAGAATGGAGCGGTTATTCCGGTTGATGGCATCGTCATCCATGGGAAAGCGGAGGTGAACGAGGCTTCAGTTACGGGTGAATCTCGCCTTGTCGAAAAGGTTACGGGGGATGAAGTATTGAGCGGGACGGTAAACGAATCGGGTTTTCTCAAAGTGAAAGCGGTTCGCGTCGGAGAGGATTCAACCCTCTCTCGAACGATAGCGCTTGTTTCAGAAGCGGCGAAGAATAAGTCTCATACCGAACGACTTGCCGATCGCTTTGCAGGAATATTTTTGCCGGTGGTTATCATCCTCGGCGCACTGACCTATTATTTTACCCAAAATGCTGTAATGGCTGGCGCGATATTCTTGGTGGCTTGCGCCGATGACATGGCGGTAGCTATCCCGATGGCGGTTGCGGCGGCGCTCGGCTATGCGGCTAAGCAAGGAGTGATCGTCAAAGGAGGAGAATGGCTCGACGCTATTTCCAGAGTGAAAGTGGTAGTACTTGATAAAACCGGGACTTTGACCTACGGATCTGTAGCCGTGAAAATGGTTGTGCTTGAACCGAATATTGCGGAAAAAGTTTTCTGGCGGGCGGCTGGCGTAGCGGAAAAGTTTTCCGATCATCCGATCGGCAGAGCCATTTGCCGCGAGGCGATAAAAAAGATCGGAGAGATCCCCGATCCGGACGACTATAAAGTTGTAGAAGGGAAGGGCGTGCGCGTGCGATCATCGGGCGAAGATATCTTGGTGGGTAACATGAACATGATTTTCGATCACGATGTGGCGCTTTCTAAAAACGCAAAAAATGCGTTTGATTCGGCAGGAGAAAGGGGTGAGACCGCGTTCTTTGTTATCGCGAACAAAAAGATACTGGGAGTGGTTTCTGTCGCTGATACGATACGTACTGAGGCCAAAGGGGCTATGGAAAAACTCCATGCGCTCGGGATCCGGGTCATAATGCTTACCGGCGATAACGAAGCGGTCGCGAAGGATACGGCGCGCTCTCTCGGGATCTCCGAATATCGCGCATCGCTCAAACCGGAAGATAAGCTCCGCGAGCTCGAAAAATTATTGCCGTATGGCCCGGTATGCATGGTCGGCGACGGCGTCAATGACGCGCCCGCTCTTTCACGAGCGGATGTGGGTGTGGCGATGGGGGGCGGAGGCACCGCGGTTGCGGTAGAAGCGGCGGACATAGTCATATTGAACGACGATATTTCGAAACTTCCCGATATGATCGACCTGGGGCAGAGAACGCGGCGCGTGGTGAAGGTTGACATCGTCATCTGGGTCTTAAGCAACGCCATTGGATTTTTCTTGGTGCTAACCGGAATTGCCGGGCTCAGTTTTGCCGCGTTTTATAATTTTGCGACAGACTTCTTGCCGCTTGGAAACTCAGTTTTGTTCTTTAAGGGAGTGAAGAAAAATTAAAAAGTAAAAATGAAAAATGAAAAACGACAAGGAAAAATTAAAAACTAACACGGAACTCTATTTTGCGGAATTTTTTAATTTTTAGTTTTGGTTTTCCCTTTTTCATTTTTACTTTTTAATTTCTTTTGAACTGCAGCTGATTTATCATAATTTTATTAATAGGTATATGCCAAAACCAAAAGAGCTCATTTTCATCACCGGCAATGCGGGAAAAGCGAAGTATCTGAAAGAGTATCTTGCTATTCCGGTTGAGTTCGTGAACATTGATCTTCCTGAAATACAGTCGCTTTCGCTCCGGGAGGTGGTCGAGGACAAAGCGAACCGTGCTTTCGAGATCATCGGCAAGCCGGTTTTGGTGGAAGATGTTTCTCTTTCGTTTGTCGCGATGGGGAAGCTACCCGGCCCACTCATCAAGTGGTTCCTTGATTCCCTCAAAAATGAGGGTTTGTGCAGATTATTGGATGCATATCAAGATCGCAATGCTATTGCAGAGGTGCAGTTTGCTTACTGCGACGAAAAAGGAGCAAAGGTATTTCAAGGATCAGTGAAAGGATCGATCAGTAAGGAGCCGCGAGGAACTGCCGGTTTCGGCTGGGATGCGATCTTTATGCCCGAGGGGTATGATCAGACGTGGGGTGAAATGAGCTTGGCAGAGAAGCATGCGACATCCATGAGGCGTCTCGCACTCGACAAGCTGAAAAAATTCCTTATCGAACGATAAATTTACCAGTATAAGATCAATCAACATAAATGGAACAAGAAATTTTAGAGAAGATCAAGCAAAATGACGAAAAATTGGATAAAATATTCATTTCCGTCGAAAAAACGAGGAAATATTTCCTTTGGGTGCTGATACTTTCGGTTATTTTGTTCATCTTACCTCTCATTGGGATGTTATTAGCGATTCCGGCGTTTCTCAGCACTGCGTCATCGATCGGGGGAATTTAGAGAAAAGAAAAAACCGCAAAAAACGAAAAATGTGTTCCTTGTAATATGGGGACATTTTTTGAAAGATAAAAGGGTAATATAAGCCTTCAAATAAGCGTATTTTGAGTAAAAAATGCGGTGAGGACCGTTTTTTACTTGTCAATTTGACAAAAACATAATATCGTGTTTAAAAGTTTAAAAACGGTGGAAAATGACCTCTTTTTATGCTAGTCTAGTACCTGTTCGGTAATGCTTGCTTAGGCAAGACCCCGTTTTGATAGTATCAGGAAAAAGTATCAGTATCAGGAAATAACGGCGTTCGTCGTTCCCTGATACTGATACTGATCCCCGATACTGTAAACAGGGCAAGTGCAAAAAATAGTCCTTATTTATTAAGTTTTTAAATAAAGGCTACACTAAATTCTTCACGGTGTTAGCGGAGCAAAACCGCTCAAAATGGGTAATTTTATACTACAATTTACATGGTCCATGGCCGTTCTGCCAATGCTTGCCATGGGACTAACTTCTCCGTTTGTTTCTGCCGATAAGTTTCAACCCTCGCTCGGAGGGGCTGAGACCGGCATGATGCAAAGCGCTCCTGTGACGGAAGCGCAAAAGGAGAAAGATCTCATCTCGGAACGTGCCGAGAAGATCGACGCATACTTCAAAAATCGAAGCATGCCTCTTTTTGGCTTTGGTAAGAAAATGGTTGAAGAAGCGATCGAACATGATCTGGATTGGCGTCTTTTGCCGGCTATTGCCGTCAGAGAATCAACCGGCGGAAAACAAGCTTGCGGGTATAACCCTTTCGGCTGGGCATCATGCAAGGTGACGTTTCGGAGCTTTAATGAGGCCATCGAAGTTGTTGCCCGGAATCTCGGCGGTGATAACCCGAACACCGCAAGCTATTATTCCGGGAACACTGAGACCAAGCTTCATCACTACAACGGAACCGTGGTGCCTACCTATACAAATGAGGTACTTGCCATCATGGCTTCGATCGGAGATTAGACGAACGCAGTATCAGGGATAAGTATCAGTATCAGGAAATAACGGCATGCGTCGTTCCCTGATACTGATACTTATCCCTGATACTTTTTTGTGCTACAATGCAAATTGTATGAATACGAGAAAAAAGCCGATCATTTTAATCTCTTCGTTCCGCGAGCCTTCTGCTCATGGAGGAGATCTTGAGCGTGATGCGGCGGAGTCCTCTTATGTAAGTGCGGTCCTCGCAGCAAACGGCAATCCCCTGGTTGTTCCGTACGGAGCCAAATATGAAGACATTACGGAACTTGCGTCGATCGCCGACGGTTTGCTGCTTCCCGGCGGAGGAGACATTGAGCCGGCACACTACGGTCAAGATCTACACGAAAAGACTGAAAATGTTTCCAAAGAACGAGACGAATTGGAACTATCGCTGGTTAAAGCATTTCTGGAAAAGAGAAAACCGATCTTCGGTGTCTGTCGAGGAGCGCAAATATTGAATGTGGCGATGGGGGGAAGTTTGTGCAGTGATATTGAATGCG
>JALNYN010000009.1 GCA_023229825.1 Minisyncoccota bacterium | reverse complement strand
AATATAATACTTTTCACTTTTATATTTTTCTATTCGTTATTATCTTTCTATTTTCCTATTTTCTTATTTTTCTATTTTAACCAAGTGAATTATTTTTCACATCTTTCAAATATCGTAACGCCCCCCAGAGGCCACCGATATCATTCAGCTCTGCTTTTTTTATCGGTGGAATTTCGTCGAATATTTTTAAAATATGTTGAAGATATTTTTCCGTAGCTTGAAGAGGTATGCCGATCTCTTTCATCATGGAACCGCCGACCACGACGACATCGGGCGACCACATCACGATAATATTGTTCAGGAAGTGAGCGAGTATGTTGGCTTTTTTATCCCAGAAGATCGGGTCGATTATGTCGCGGGGTTTTTTCCCTGTTTCTTGAGACACCGCATTTCCCGACAGGAAATCGTAGGCATAAAAATGTTCTTCATCCAAAGAAAGCGTCTGCCAGCCGGGCTCGAATCCGAGCGAATTCACATCGATCTTTTTCTTTACGATGCGCGCCCCGCCAAGCCCCGTCGAAACGGTTACGTAGGCAACAATATCAGAATTTCGTCCCGCTCCATAAACCGCTTCGCCCAAGCCCACGAGCGCAGAATCATTTTCCAAAAGCACCGAAGCATGGAGCGCCCGCGAGAGATCATCGCGAAAAGGACGGCCTCCCCAGCCGGGAAAATTGACCCCTTCAACGAGCGAGTCTTTTTCCTTATCGAGCGGTCCGCCCACGCCGCCAACGACGAATTCCGGATCTCCGCCGCCGCAGATATCGCGGACGGTTTCCGCCATCAAAGCCACCGTCGAATCATAGTCTCTCGGCGTGTCGAAGATCTTGGGTTCAATGAAAGATTCAAAGTCCCGAGAACCCGCAATGCGAATTTTAGTTTTTCCGAGATCGAATAATATGTGCATGTTTTTATTATAGTACGAGAATAGAAAATAGAGAATAGAACAGGAACGACGAGAATGGATAATTGAAAATTGAGAATAGAATACGGACAACGAAAGAATATTGACATTCACAAATTCGCAGAATTTTTAAAATCTATTTTCTATTTTCTATTTTCTATTTTCTATTTTCTATTTTCTTAGCAATTCGCGTGCTACCTTTTTGTAGCTCTCCACTTCCGGCTGATCGAACGGGTTTATATTCCAAAGTTTTCCGAGAATGATCGTTTCAACCATTTTCATCATGAAATATTGTCCGAGCACGCGTTCATTGATCCCCGGCAACACCGTTTCGATATATGGAAATGCTTTTTCTTTATAGGCTTCAAGCGTACCCCCGAGGATCGAGGACATTATCTTTTGAAAATCCTTTCCGACGATATCGGGTATCAGCGTTTGGAACGGCGAGTATCGCGGGACGCTGGCGCACCCTTCTTCCCTTCCTTCCGAATAAATGAAATTGGTGAATTTGTCTCTTTGTCCGCCGAGATAAAGCTGTGCCATGGAATGCAGATCCGTCGAACCGATAGACACGATCGGGGTCATGCCGGCATATATCGTATTACCGCTGTTATCGAATTTTTTTCCGAGGGATTCCCCCATAAGCTGCCGTCCCCATTTTCCTACGGATTCCATTTTTGGATGAAAAAAGAAACTGTTGTAAATATTCAATTTCTTTTTATGCATTAAAAAGTCGATCGCCGCGCAAAGGAGCGCGGGATTTTGAGAAGGGGCCGTTGCGAACATTTCATTTTTTACGGACGCGGCGCCGGAAAGAAGTTCCGATACGTTGATACCGGCCAGCCGAAGCGGAAAAATTCCCGCGTGAGTAAAAATGGAGTACCGCCCGCCGATGTTTTTTGGAATGGAAAGGAGACGAATGCTTTTTTCGAGCGCAAGTTTCCATAAAGGAGAATCTTCGTCCGTGGTAATAACCGTTCGCGACAATGCTTCCTTTTCTCCGAATTTCGTGGAAAGCAGGTCGAAGAAATACATTGCATTCGCCACCGTTTCGAGCGTCGTACCGGATTTGGTTATG
Organism: Minisyncoccota bacterium; assembly: GCA_023229825.1. GTDB lineage: Bacteria > Patescibacteriota > Minisyncoccia > Phycocordibacterales > CAIJYI01 > CAIJYI01. Next base: position 52,802 of record JALNYN010000009.1, on the reverse strand, counting down.
ATGTTCAAAACAATTTCTTTCGGTTCATGAACGACCTCATCAATGACTTTCCTCAACGCAGCCACTTCATGCGGATTGTTCGTGTCGGCGAACAAAAGCTTGGGACGACGGGAGCTAAATGAATCATATCGCGGAAAGATCGCATCATAAACCGCCGCCGCACCGAGATTGGAACCGCCGATCCCCACGACGAGAATATATTTGAGCGCATCATTGGAAAACTCGCCGACCATATCTTCGTTCCTCGCATAAATCTCCTGATCATTAGGAAGGCACAAAAAAGATTCAGGATGTTCATATCCGCCCTCGTTAGATGTTTTGTTCAAGAACCGCAGATATTCATCCACCGTCGAAGCAACAGCGTTTATATCTTCATCATGGAGAAGAACGGAATCTTTGTATTTAATAGTTATTTTTTCGGACATAAATATAAGTTTATCAAGTTTGTAAAGTTCATCAAGTTTATAAAGTCCGCCGTTTGTCGTCCGTACTTTATGAACTTTACAAACTTGATAACTTTATGAACTGTTTTAAATTCCCGCTGAATTAATAAGTTCGATAAACGCGTCTTCTTTTTCGGGGGTGATCGCTTGAAAAAATTTGGTCATCATATTATCAAAGTCGGTGTCCTTTATATAATGTTCCCTAGCATAAGCGAGATGTTCTTTTGAAAATTTATCAATACCGCTCATTCCGAAATAATTTTTCAACTGCGACATTCTTTCCGCAAGTTCCTTTGGGTTATTCAAATAATTTTTGTACATTTTTTCGAGATCTTCCGTTGATTTTGGTTTTTTATGCGCAGAAGGATGCACGTTCATCCACTCTTCAAATTCTGACTCACTGACTTTAATAGTATTAAGATCAAAAGCTTTTAAAAATTTTTCACTAAAGCAACGACCGCTATAACGTCGAAGCACATGTCCTTTTTCGTGGCTTTCCGTGATATTCCATTGTTCTGCTGTTAATTTATTGTTCGTGTCGGGAAATATCCAGTCCAAATTCATAATCTCTCTGTCTTTGTCATACCTTTCTCCTTCTTTTAATTTTTTCTTTTCTTCTTCGCCGACTTGTCCATTGGCGTTCGGCATCGTTTTCCCAAAAAAAACAGGCGTATCTCTTTCAACCGAATCAAGGACTTTTTCAAAATTATTTTCCATCTCTTGTCGCGTGATCAGAGTTCTTTCAATCTTTTGTCCTTCCTCCCTTATTTTTTTCAATTCCTCTTGAATGACGAGCTCTTGCTCCCATATGAGATCGATCACCTGCTTTCGTATTTCCGGATTCCGCAACCTCTCGCACATCAAATTCGTCCACGAACCTTCAAAATTCGCTTGCTGTTCGATCGGCAATTCCGAACACGGTATTTCAATTTGAGGCTGTTTTTCACTCATGTTTTCGTTTTCATCGTCCGTACTTTATGAACTTGATGAACTTTACAAACTTTACGAACTATTTGCGCGCTTTCATCGCTTGCGCTATTCTCAAAGCAGCAACGACATACGCGGCGCACCGCAGGCTTATTTTCTTTTCTTGGCTTGTCTTCCATACGTCGTCGAAGGCTTGCCGCATAACAGATTCAAGTTTTTGAAGAACCTCCTTCTCCTCCCAATAATATCCGTACGCGTTTTGGACCTGTTCAAAATATGATACCACGACCCCTCCGGCGTTGGCGAGAATATCCGGAATAACGGGAATACCCTTCTCGGCAAATATCGCATCGGCTTCGGGCGTCACCGGGCCATTGGCGAGTTCCATGATGATCTTGGCATTAAGAACTTTCGCATTTTCCGCCGTAACGGAATTTTCCAGAGCTGCGGGAATAAAGATATCAACCTTTTCCAAAAATCTTGACTCCTCCGTAAGGTACTTCGCTTTCGGATAGCCCTCAAGCGTATGATGTTCATCTTTATACTTAGCCACATCAATAACGTCCAATCCTCTGCGGTCCAAGATCGCGCCTTTCGAATCGGAAACTGATACTATTTTATACCCCGCCGTTTCCATAATGAAAGCGATATTTCGTCCGGCATTTCCAAATCCCTGCACGGCCACGGTCGCGCCTTTTTTTAGTCCGAGTTTTTTTATGACAGAGTCGATAACAAAATAACCTCCCTGCGCAGTGGAGTACGAACGAGCCTGCGAACCGCCGAGAGAAAGCGGCTTCCCCGTGATCACGCCCGGTTCATGCCGTCCGCGGATCGATTCATATTCATCCAGCATCCAGCCCATAACCCGTTCATCGGTATTCACATCCGGAGCCGGAATATCTATACGATCTCCGATGATCGGAGCGATAGCTCGAATATACCCGCGAGATAATCTTTCTAGCTCGCCGAGCGAAAGTTTTTTCGGATCGACGATAACGCCCCCTTTTCCTCCTCCGAGAGGAATATTCACGACCGCGCACTTAAAAGCCATCCAAGCTGACAGGGCTTTCACTTCTCCGGCATTTACGTTTTCATGAAAACGTATCCCTCCTTTAAAAGGTCCTCGAGCGTCGTTATACTGCGATCGATAGCCGGTAAATATCTTCGATTTTCCGTTATCCATTCTAACGGGAATATTTACTTCAAGAAACTTTTTTACTGAACGCAGCTCCGCAAATATATCGTCGGAAATAGCCGCCGATCCGCGAATAACATCCAGCTGTTTTAAAAATTTATCAAATTCGTTGGTCATATGATTTTCTCTGTTAAACCTCTTTCATAAGTCGTTGGTTCGTTATCTCGTCATTCCGGGCCGCGACCCGGAATCCACGTCGGATAACAACATGGATCCCGTAACAACGATCTGTTGCGAGTAACGAGAACGCTATTATATCAAAAAAATAACAAAAAGAGAAAATCAAGCACCTTTTAAGATAATGCCGCATCCTCAAGAGCATCAGCTTTTCGGTTGCGCTCCAAAATAAGACTATCGGTCTTTTGTATGCCCAGTTCTTCCAATTTTTCCAAATAGGCGATCACAGCAAGGACATATTCCGAGTGGCTCCACGTAAGAGGAGCGGCTGAGATCTGCTCGCGGGTGTAAGGATTCACCTGTTCCGAAAGAATACCTGAGGGGAGCGCCATACTAGCCACCCAGTCGAACCATTGCTTCACGCGATCAAAGTCTTTTTCGTCTTTGGCAAGAGCGATGTAATATTGAACCAGCCACAGGGTGGAAACAAACCACGGATTTCCGGGAATATCGTGTCCGGAACGATAATAATTGTCGCCTTCGTATCGAGCCAGACCGCCGGAATACCGAGAGCAAAAAAGGTGTTCTTCGACAACCCCGAACGCTTTGCGTAAGATCGGGTCTTCCGGTGAAAGAAGTCCGAAGCGAAAAACTCCATACACGCTTGATGTATCCAAAGTTTCATCGTAATGAAAAATGCCGCCGTCATGATTAAACAGTTTTCTGAAAGTTCCTCTTTCGGCATTATACAAATATTTCATCACCCCTTTCTTTATCTCTTCTGCCGCCTCCTTATATTTCTTTTCGTGTTCATGTTTGCCGAGGAGCCCGGAAAAATGTGCTGCGGCGTTGAGCGCTCCATAAACCGCAGAACAGGTGAAGGTCGATACGCCGAGTTTTTCTTCCCAAAGATCATAGCTTCGTTTCGGCAGTCCGGTCTCTTTATCGCGATAGAGCACCATAAAATTGGCCGCTTTTTCAATGAAGGAATTGTAGATCTCCTCGATAAATTCCAGGTCTTTGGTGAGCTTATAATGATACCAGAGCGCGTGAAGAACCAGAGCGGTTTCATCTTCCTGGATCGGCAATTGATAGGCGCCTTCTTTGGTCACCCACGGATGCCAAGAACTTCCGAGCGAGCCGTCCGCACGATATTTATGCATGAAAAATCCGCTGTCCGTAATAACTCGATTGCAGAAAGTAAAAAACTTTCGTGCAACATATGAATCCCCTGCGCGATCCAAAGCCATTATCGTAAACGCTCCGTCTCTCGGCCACATATAGCTGTAGGTATCGCGTCCATATTGCAGCATATCGGAATCCCCGGAGGCGATGACCGCTCCGCCGGAATCAACGTGAGAACGCATGATAAACAAGGACTTTTTAAAAAGGCTGATCAATTCTTCGGAGAGTCCGTGGAAATTGAAATTTTCCCGATCTACCCATGCGTTCCAATAGTCTTTCGTGGTCTGGAGCAAATGCTCCGGTGATTTTTCCAAAATATAATTATTCAGATCGAAAACTTCCGGAATGGTCTTGCCGACCGCCACCCAATAATACACGATCTGCTCACTTCCTCCCTCCATATCCAAATTAAAAGCGATCGATGAATCGGTCAGCCCGTGGTCGATCGAATTTTTTGACAGAACGCCATCCTCCGCATCGCGATAGCTGCCATCTTTTCCTTCCATTTTGTAAATACCCGTCGTGTAATCGTCGATGCCGTGATCGCCCGTCCGACCGTTCACCAAGAAAACGCGCCTGCCTTTATAATGAACGATCGCGTTGCTTCCCGGATCATAATAGCCCGTGTCCTGACGTCCGGTCTGATAAATATTCCACTCTTGGCAAAAGAATAATTTCACCGCCATTTTTCGCGGCCCTTCGTTTTTCACAGTGAGACGACGGAGAAAAATATTTTTTTCGTTGTAGACCACATCGTTAAAAATAATGGTCAAACCGAGCGATTTGTTTTTGGCTTCAATATAACCCATGTGGGTTGTTGGAGGAGAAGAAAGATCCGTCTGCCACTCACTGCCTGAAAGCCAGCTGATATTTCCATCGACAAAAACCCCGACGCGATGCAGAGAATCTTTTCCGATATGATTTTCCAAACCCACTTGAGGAAAATATAAGTCGTTCACTTGTCCGTATTTATCAAAACAGACCAGCATGTTTCCGTTACCAAGGGTGAGAGCTTTTGGCATAGAACAAAATAAAAAATTAGTATAACTTTATTATACACCGTACCCGATGAAAAGTTTTAAAAAGGTGTGTATAAATAATCAAGCGTGGAAAAGGATCGGCGAAAAAATTGGATAAATATCAAAAATATTGTATAGTGTTGGAAGTTAACAACTGCGTTCGTTAAAAAAGGAGGACTCGATGCCTCAAAACTTTGAGAAAAAGGAATCCGGACTCGCTTGCATGGCGATAAAAACCGCCCTTGGTACGATGTTTGTGATCATCGGAAGCGGGATACTCCGATACCTTGGACTATTGACGGTCATGTCGTTCATTCTCGTGGCCGTTTCGCTGATAATTTATGGGATCTTTTTCGACCATAAACTGACGGATTTATTGGAAAAAATATTAAGCGGAATATAAGGAAAAACTGCTTGACATTATTATACAAATATGCTAGTATAGACACGAGCAATTTAGCTCCGAAATATTTGTTCATTCACTCTTCACAGGAGAAAATAGTGGAATTATCGGCAAAAAACGCTTCGCGAGAATTAAGAGAAGCATTGCAGAAAGAATTTGATGAATTACAGCGTACCGAGGGCGTGCACGCAACCGAAAAACGTCTGTGTATCAAACACTTGCTTGACGGATTTACTGCGGCGCCTATGCCCAGATACGAAAGTTCAAACAAGATCCTCGAAGAACTCGCAAAAACATACCCGGCGCTCATAAGCAAGCCGTGAACACATCCCCGCTAAACGATCATTCGTTTAGCGGTTTCTTTTATGATATGCTGAAATAAGATCATGAACAACCATGGAGGTGTATGATGGAATGGATCACTCTCGCGATAAAGATCTTCGCTGTCTGTTTTGCTCTTTTCAATGTCGGAATGGCACTCTTCGACAATCGAAAAAAATTCGGCTATGCCGTGACGATATGGAAACGTTTTCGCTTCCGCATATTTTTTAAGATCATCTTTATTCTTTTTTGCGTCGGCGCAACATATAGAGCATTGATCTCCATCTCTCCGATATTCGGATACGGCTGGATCAACTTTTTTATGAAAAGTGCGGGAAATATTCTGGTCACGCCCATGATGGAAGGACTCGCTTCGGACAATATAATTATCCGAACTGCGCCGTTACTATTTCTCTTTGGATTTTTGATCTCGCTTCCCTTTATGGCAAAGCTGGAGGAAAATGTTTTTCGCAGAGGCGTGCATACCTGGGGGAAAATGACATTAAATTCGATCTGTTTCGGACTTATGCATCTTGCACTCGGGATCCCTATCGGTGCAGGCATTGCCCTCATCATTCCCGGATTCTTCTTCGCTCACAAATATCGCCAAACATACTTATCTCTTTGCAGCAAAGCATCCGAAAAAGAAGCAAAGAATAAAGCAGTGCTCGTTTCTACGACGTACCACACACTCATGAATACAGTGGTGTTGAGCTACCTCATCATTATTTCCATTCTGAGTATTTAACCGTTCCATAAAAATGGAACGGTTTTTCCTTTGCCCTGCGCAGCCGCGGGCGGTGCAGGGTTTTGCCCATCGCCTCAGAGAGGGAGGGAACTATTTTTTTTGCGAAAACCACAATTTCGCGGCCGGCAAAAGCGACACGAAAATAATGAATCCCACTATAGGGAGAAGGTAGCGATCAATATCGGGAACGGTCGTACCGAGCACGTAGCCGAGGATGGGCAGACCGCACGCCCAAAGCGCGCCGCCGAGAAGATCGTACGCCAGGAAGCGGCGATACTCCATCTGACCAACGCCGGCAATGGGCGGAACAAAAGCCCGGACGACCGGAACGAAGCGAGCAAGAACGATCGAACGCCTCCCGTGCTCCTCAAAGAATTTTTTAGCCTTATCCACATTCGAACGTTTGAAAAAAAATGATTCCTCTCTTTGAAAGAGTTTTACTCCCGCTTTCCTTCCCAAAAAATATCCGAGATTATCGCCCAAGACCGCGGCGGCAAAAACAAGCGGGACTAAGATCCATATATTTAAAAATCCGGCGGCCGCAAGTACGCCTGCCGTAAACAGCAAACTATCGCCGGGAAGAAAAAATCCGAGAAGCAACCCCGACTCTGCAAAAATAATGGCGGTAACACCAAAATATCCGGCGGTTTTTATAATGGCAACGATATCAAACATAATGCAATCATAGTAACACAAACAAGTATAAGTATATAGTATTGGTATTTAGTATCCGGACGACGAACACGTTACGTGGATTCCGGATCAAGTCCGGAATGACAATGAGAAGATACACAAGGAATGTTCGTCATCCCGGGCAGCGACCCGGGATCCACGTTCGATGTGTGCGAGTATTAAACAATATACTCATCGAAATATTAACATTGTTGATATAAAAAAACGAGAGGCGCTCATGCCCTCCCGTTTCCATTTTTTATCTTTTTTATTATATCTTTTTTTGTCTTCATGCACCCCGCCGCCCTTGATCCTTTGTCTTCCTTCTTCGGGAATATGCGGTTTGCGTCGCTCTTGTTTGTGATGAATTTTCTCTTTTTTCATGTTCTCCCTCCTCGAAATATCTTCACAGAGATTACTAAATTATTGCCATCTTGTCAAATATTATTGACGTAAAAACTTTATCGTGATATAACGAACACGGCACAATTTCGTGCTTTGAAAGCTCTACAAAGGAGTACTCATATGTTTGTACCAGTAATTGCCGTAGGCGGAATTATATTTTTAGCCTATAAATGTTATACATTGGCACGTGTAAAATAATTACCCGCCACAAACGTCCGCAAATCGCGGGCGTTTTTCTTGCATGAATTCGTAAATTATGTTATAATAGAAAGAGGTCATTCATCGGGAATGCTGTTATTTAAAGGAGGTGGATCATGGATCCCATTTGGTTACAAGGTTTCGAAGGGTATGTTCTTTTTTACGGAAGTATGTTATTGGTTGCGGGAATGATCTTATACGCACTGGCTGAAGAATGCCATTTTTGCAAATGGACAAAGTACCTGTACGAAAAAATTTTTAAGAAAGAATAATTCTCTTTAGTGAGAAAAAGTTTCCGAAAGGAACACAAAAGCCGTCGTTTAACGACGGCTTTTTTATTACTGTTTTTGCGCCGGCGTATGGCGTTTCCTTTTCTGTGCCACGCGCAAATGAAGCAGCGCTTTTTCGAGAGCAAGCGTGGCTTCCACATTTTCTCGGTTTTCCAGTTTTTCCTCCATTATCTTTTCCGCGCGCTCTTTCGCTTTCAAAGCTTCCTCTTCATCGATCTTATCCGAACGGACGGCGGAGTCGGCAAGGATCACCACCTTATCGGGCGTCACCTCCAATATCCCGCCGGTACAAGCAAAAGATTCTTCTACTCCGTTTACTTTAATGATTATTTCGGAAGGTTTGAGTATGCTCACATACGGCGTGTGATGCGCCAAAACGTTGATATCGCCGTCGATGGTGGTGACATAAAGCGACTCAACTTCCGTTTCCAGAAGTATTTCCTCTTGAGTTATTATTTTGAGACGAAAAGTGGACATAGTTTAGGTTTTAGGTGTTAGGTTTTAGGTGTTAGCTTCACGACGAACGGGCAAATTTATTTTTTCGTCGCTGGACGGGGTGATAATTTTTTGATTTTTAAAATAACTTGACAATTATTTATATATTTGATATTACAAACATTAGAAGTTAATCAATTGGGGGTTAAAATGAGAACACGTACCCTATCTGTAATACTTATTTTTTCAGTACTTCTTCTCGCTCTTCTGAAAGTAGAACATGTTGCTTTATACTTATTTTATGCTGTCTCTTTAGTTACCGCGATATATTTGATCGGCGATTTGCTAAAAAAATAGCTTTCTCTTCTCGCTCCCCTGTTTTTACGGCGGGAGCTTTTTTTGTCGTCCGTCGTCGTTAAACTTCCGCCAGCGGGCGGATCCTCCCGTTGGAGGAAAAACCTAAAACCTAACACCTAAAACCTTACTTAACTTCATCGATCCCTCCCACCATATAAAACGCTCCTTCCGGTTTGTCGTCGTGCTTCCCTTCCAATATTTCCTTGAATCCTCGGATCGTTTCTTTGAGCGGCACGTAACTGCCGGGGCGACCGCTGAACTGTTCGGCGACAGTGAAGGACTGTGAGAGGAATTTTTGGATCTTTCTCGCGCGCGCGACGCTCAATTTATCTTCAGCGGAAAGTTCGTCGATGCCGAGAATGGCGATGATGTCGCGGAGCTCTTTGTAGCGCTGCAGTGTTTTCTGAACGCCTCGCGCGGTCTCGTAATGTTCTTTTCCGACGATGCGCGGGTCAAGAACGGAAGATGATGAATCGAGCGGGTCAACGGCGGGAAAAATTCCAAGTTCAGCTTGTCCGCGGGCAAGTACGATCGTGGAATCGAGATGCGAGAACGTCGTCGCTGGCGCGGGATCGGTGAGGTCGTCGGCGGGAACATACACGGCCTGAACGGAAGTAATGGATCCTTCGCCGGTTGAAGTAATGCGCTCTTCCAGTTCTCCAAGGTCGGAAGCGAGCGTCGGCTGATATCCGACGGCGGAAGGCATGCGTCCAAGAAGCGTGGAGACTTCGGAGCCCGCCTGCGTATAGCGAAAAATATTATCCACAAAAAGGAGGACGTCTTGCTTTGACTCATCGCGGAAATATTCGGCCATCGTAAGGGCGGAAAGCGCGATGCGTGCGCGGCATCCCGGCATCTCGTTCATCTGTCCGAATACGAGCGCGGTTTTTTCAAGAACTCCCGATCCTTTCATTTCGTGATAGAGATCGTTTCCTTCGCGGGTGCGCTCGCCGACGCCGGCAAACACGGAATATCCGTTATGCTCCTTCGCGATGTTATTGATGAGCTCCATGATGAGAACCGTCTTCCCCACTCCCGCGCCGCCGAAGAGTCCGATCTTTCCTCCTTTCGAGAACGGCGCGATAAGGTCGATGACTTTGATCCCCGTTTCAAATATTTCCGTTTCTGTCCGCTGTTCGCTGAATTTCGGCGCCGGACGATGTATCGGCCATTTTTCTTTCGTCGTAAGCGGTTTTTCGATGCCGTCGATGGTATCGCCAAGCACATTAAACATGCGTCCAAGAACCCCATCGCCGACAGGAACGCTGATCTGCGCACCGGTATCGGTTATCTCCATTCCGCGAGCCAATCCGTCGGTCGCGCCAAGAGCAATGGCGCGCACGCGTCCGGAACCGAGATGCTGAGCGGTTTCGAAGACTGTCGTTTTGCCCTCATTTTTAACTTCAAGCGCGTTAAGCAGCGAAGGAAGAGAATCTTGAGGAAACTCCGCATCAATAACGCTCCCGACGATTTGAATTATTTTTCCACTGTTCATAACTTTTTTAGCTTATAGCTTTTAGCTGTTAGGTTAACGACGACGAACGATTTATTTTAAATCACTTGACTTTTTTGTCTCATTCGTCTATAATAAACGTACAAATGGCTTCGGCCCTACTCTGTCGCAAGACAGAGGAATAAACAAGAAAGTTCATGGCAGCAATGCCTTGAGCTTTTTTGTTAACTCTTTAAACTCCGCTTCTCTTATTTCCCCGACGTGGCGAGTCAAACGCGATGCATCAACGAGCCGCAACTGAGACAGCACCGCCAAACTGTTTATTTCGGGAACAAAAGAAAACGAAAAATAATATTTTTCTGACTTTTCGGAAATCGATTTATTTGATTTGGTAAGCGGAATAGCCCAAAATATTTCATTGTTAAATTTTCTCACGATAACGACGGGGCGCAAGAAATCTTCACCTTTTCCATCCGTTTCAAACCCGACATTGGCGCCCAGCGAACAATACCATATTTCGCGTACATGAAAAAACAAACGATTTTCCTTTTCGTTCAACTTCTCTTTCTGTGTATGCCATTTTTGAAAATCTTTTTTCATTTTGCAACGTTTTTTATTGGAAATTAGAAATTGGATATTAGAAATTTTTTTGCGATTATTCATTATTCTCACCCTATGCGTTAGAAGCACTAATTTCCGCCAACTCCCTCGTAATTCCCTCCTGTCTCATCTGATTGAACGTCAGCGATAGGTCATCTACCAGTTCTTGCGCGTTTTCGGTCGCGGAGTGCATGGCGAGCATTCTTGCCGAATGTTCTCCTGCATTGGAATCAAGAAGGGCCTGATACATTTCCATTTCTACGAGATTGCGGATAACATAGGGAAGTACTTTTGACGGAGACGGTTCGAATAAGTATTCAAAATTTTCGTTCGCATGTTCATCTTCTTTCGGTCCGAGAGAATACGGATCTATCTTCTGTACTGCCTGTACGTCTTCGGCTTCTTCGGTAGAAAATGGGAACAGCCAGCGGATCGCCGCGTGCTGTACCGAATTTGAGACGAAGTGAGTGAAGATAAGATAGACGCGGCGGTATTTTTCAGATGCGTACCCGTCGAGCGCGATCTTGGCAAATGGGCGTACATCGAAAATTTTCGGTTTCCAGTCGAGGTGCGTTGCGGTCGCGATAATATTATATCCCTGCCTCCGAAGCGCATCCTGCCCCACCTTCCCGATGGTCATAACATCTATATCCTCTTTTTCGTATTTAGAGAGCAGCATAGCAGCTTCGCGGAGGACATTTCCCGTGAGCGCGCCGCAAAGTCCGCGATCCGGAGTGATCACAAGAGCCAAGATCCGCCCTTCTTCATTGGTTTTCAAAAATGGCGAGCCGGTATCGGAATGTTCCATAAGCGCGCGCAATATCTTTCGTCCGCGCGCCGAATACGCCTGCGTTCCCCGCGCCTCGCTTTCCGCGCGTTTCATTTTAGTAGCCGCCACAAGCTCCATAGCACGAGTTATTTGGCTCGTGGTTTGGATCAACTTTATTCTGCGTTTGATGTCGCGAGTGCTCGGCATGATAAGTTTTTAGTTGTTAGTTTTTAGTTTTTTCCTCCAACGGGAGGATCCGCCCGCTGGCGGAAGCTTAACGACGACCAGTCGCCGGACTGGGGTTGTACCCCTGTCCGAAACGTTTAAAATGTTTGATTTGCTCTTGTTCCAAAAGCATGATTTTATATACTTTTCAAACGTTTCGGTTCGGGGTGCAACCCCGAACCGGCGACGGATAGCGGTGACTTTATGCGATTCTTTGCAACAAAGCCGTTTTGATTAGTTGAATATCTTCCTCAAATTTCTTAATGCGATTTTCGTAAGCAATATCCTCCATCGTCATTTCTTTTTTTGCATTTTTCATGCTCTTTATTTGTTATTAAGTATAGTTTAAATATAGCGATTTCAGAATGAGAAGTAAAACTTGACAAATTTATTTTATTTGATATTATGATTCAAGACTAGAATTTGTCGTCCAACAACAGAGGCCTAAGATGCGTGTAATAAAAATTAATATTGAAACCTTGATTATGATCCTTGCTTTTGTAGGATTATCGATTATATATAAACTTTCTTTACCTGCAACCTTTATTTCATACATAGCAACATTTTGTCTGTATAACTATATTAAGGGTTTTATTAGGGGCTTTCAAGAAAAATGAGTTCATACCTACGTCCCTGCCGTTTTTATGGCCGGGGCGTTTTTCTATTTTCAATTATCTATTTTCTATTCTCATTAACTCATTTCCTTAAACTTTACGATCATCTCCTTCAACTTCTCCTGTGTCTTATCATCCAGCTTCTCTCCTTTTTCGATCTCTTCGATAATTTCTTTTCCTTGGTCTTGTACGTAGCGGAACAAATTTTCATCGAAGGATGCGATGTTTTTCGGATCGATATCGTCAGCCATTCCTTGGGTTACTGCAAAAATACCGAGCACCTGTCTTCCGAGCGTTTGAGGAGCGTACTGAGGCTGCTTTAGAAGCTCGATCAATCTTCTTCCTCTCGCGATCTGATTTTTCGTTCCCTCATCAAGGTCGCCTTCGAATTGTGCGAAAGCGGCAAGCTCGCGGAATTGAGCGAGATCGAGGCGGAGTTTTCCGGCGAATTGCTTCATGGATTTGGTCTGGGCGCTGGAACCGACGCGGGAAACGGAAAGTCCGATATTAAGTGCGGGGCGCGTGCCGGCATAAAAGAGATCGGTATCAAGATATATTTGTCCGTCGGTGATGGAAATGACATTCGTCGGAATATAGGCGGACACGTCGCCTTGCTGAGTTTCGATGATCGGGAGCGCAGTAATGGAACCGCCGCCGTATTTTTCGTCGCGTCTTGCCGATCGTTCGAGCAAGCGTGAATGGAGATAAAACACATCGCCCGGATAGGCTTCGCGTCCGGGAGGTCTGCGCAATAAAAGCGAGATCTCGCGGTAAGACCATGCGTGTTTGGAAAGATCATCATACACCACGAGCACATCCTTGCCTTGATCCATAAAATATTCGGCAATGGCCGATGCGGAGAACGGCGCGATATATTGGAGCGATGCCGGCATGCCGGCGGAGGCGTTGACGACGATCGTGTGAGCCATGGCTCCGGCTTTCTTGAACTCGGCGACGATCTTCGCCGTTTTTGATTCTTTCTGTCCGATGGCGACGTAAATACAAATGACGTTCTTCCCTTTTTGGTTGATGATGGTATCGACGGCGATCGCGGTCTTTCCGGTCTGACGGTCTCCGATGATGAGTTCGCGCTGCCCGCGTCCGATCGGTATAAGAGCATCAATGGCGCGAATTCCCGTTTCGATCGGTACGGAAACCGCTTTGCGCTCAATAACTCCGGCGGCGATCTTTTCGATGGGATAGCGTTTCGTCGCGTGGATATTTTCTCGTCCATCTTGCGGTTCTCCGAGCGGGTTGATGACGCGTCCGAGCAGATCATCGGAAACGGGAACGCTCGCGATATTCCCCGTTGTTTTTACCGTGTCGCCTTCTTTAATATGAGAGTAATCGCCAAGCACGATAACACCGACGGAATCTTCTTCGAGATTCAAAGCCATTCCCAAAACTCCTCCCTGAAATTCCAGAAGTTCGTTGTAGAAACATTGCGACAGCCCCGAAACCCGGGCGATGCCGTCCTTTATTTCGATCACGCGTCCGATGTTCTCAAAACCGGCCTCGATCTTTACATCGGCAAGTTCTTTCTTTAACGTGTCTATTATGTGTTTGGCGTTGTTCATAATACAAATTTAAGTTTTTAGTTTTTAGTTTTTAGTTTTTAGACGATAACGAACGGCGCCGTTAGTCTGAAAACTGAAAACTAAAAACTGAAAACTTGTTAAACTAATTGTTTACTTTTTAGTATTTCCCATTAATTTTCGGAGCGTCCCCTTCACCGTTCCATCAAACAAGAAATCCTGATACGCGATCGAAACTCCTCCCAGCATTTTTTCATTGATGTGATACTGAATGTGTTCTTTGGTCATTTCCGGAAATCGTTTTTTCAGCATTTTAAGAATATCAGACTGGATCGTTTTATCGAGCGAACGCGCGGAAACAACGGTCGCATTTTCCCGATATTCGAGGGACGCGATAACATTTTTCAAAATGCGCGGATACAAGTGCATCTCCTCTCTTTTTTTCAAGACTTCTTTAAAACGCGCGAGCGCAAGCAAAACCTCCTTCTCGGAAATTCCGTGAATGCTTTCCAAAAACGCTTTTGAATATATCGCGGTCTTATCCATAGCTATTTGTCTTTCATTATTCCTTGAATGAATTTTTTGTCGTTCTCCGAGTCCATCTTTGACGAAAGAATTTTTTCAACGATAGCCGATGCGAGCTCGAGCACTTCCCCTTTTACTTCGCCGAGCATTTTCTTCTTTTCTTCCTCGGTGCGAATTTCCGCTGCATCCATTATTTCTTTCGCTTTTTCGGCTGCATCTTTGAGTATGCCGTCGCGGATCCGTTCTCCGGCGAGAACGGCGTTATCGACGATATGCTGAGATTCTTCCTTCGCTTTTTCACGGAGGGCCGTTTGTTCCGATTCAAACTTCTTCGCGTCTTCCGCCATTTGTTTCGCATGGTAAAGCCCTTCCTCGATCTCCGCCCGGCGTTTTTCAAGCATGTCTAAGATCGGCTTGTATAAATACCGCTTAAGCAAGAAAAACAGGATGGCGAAATTGACGAGCTGGGCGATAAAAAACGGCCAGTTCACTCCAAAATTTTCAAGGGCTTCCATAATGAGTTAAAAGTTTATCAAGTTTATCAAGTTATAAAGTAACAACGACGGCAGTCGTCCGGGCTTTATGAACTTGATGAACTTTATAACTTGATGAACTATTTAAAGAGTATCATTAACGACAAAACGAGTGCGTAGATCGCGAGGGCTTCGGTGAGCGCTGCTCCCAAGATCATCATAGTGAATATCTTTCCATGAGCTTCAGGATTTCGTCCCGTCGATTCAATGGCCTGGGCGACGATCTTCCCGATCCCAAAACCGGCTCCGATAGCGGCAAGTCCGATGGCTATACCGATCGCTAAAAATTTTAATTCAGGCATAAATTTATGATTAATTTAGTTATTAATAACAACTGTTAATTTATAAATATTGTAAATACTATTTGCAACGTTTTTCAGTTTATCAAGTTTGAAAGTTCATCAAGTTATAAAGTAACAATGTCCGGACTTTATAACTTGATGAACTTGATGAACTTTCTACTCGTTCAGTGTTCCTGCGCTGCCATCGCTATCTTTAAAAATACCATAGTCAAGAGCACAAACACAAGCGCCTGCACGGCTCCGATAAACAATTCCAGCCCCATAAACGGCAGCGGCAAAACGTATGGCACAAGACCGGTAATGACCGTAAGCAGGATCTCGCCGGCCAGAACCGCGCCGAACAGACGAAAAGAGAACGAAATGATCTTTGCAAATTCGGAAATGAGCTCCAAAAGACCGACGAAGAAATTGATGGGGCTCGAGAAATTGAAAAACTTTTTTCCGTAATGGCGGAATCCAAGGGCGGCTATTCCCGCTATTTGGATAATGATCACGGAGATCATGGCGAAGGCAAGCGTGGTGTTGAGATCAGCCGTGGCGCTGCGAAAATACGGTACAAGCGCTCCGTGCTCATAAAAACCAATGCTTCCGAATCCGGGTAAAAGCCCCATCCAGTTCGAGACCAATATAAAAAAGAAAAAAGTGGCTATAAGCGGAAAAAAACGAAATGCCAGTTTCCGATCATCCATGACGTTTTCCACCAGCTGAAAAAGCTGCTCGATCCCCCACTCGAAAAAGTTCTGCATTCCGCTCGGAATTTTTTTCATGCGTCGCGTGGCAAAATAGGAAAAAATGACCAGCAAAAAACTCGCCACCAGCGCCGTGAGCATGGTATTGGAGACGGGTATGCCAAATAAAGAAAAAAGATGTTCTGCGGAAATACTAACGTGCATAACGAAGAAATTATACACAATTTTTCTTCATTATTCAAATTTGACAAATCTAAACATACATGCGAATAAAAATTCCCGCCGACAACTGCCGACGGGATATTACTACAAATAGTGCTATTTTTATTCGATCTCTTCAGGGTGCACGCTGCAATACATTCTTCCCTTTTGGTCCATCTTGTCGCTTCCCGGATAATATTTATCGGTGGCGAGAAACATCGAAGCATATTCAAAGGACGTGATACGGATCAATTTTTCATCCGGAGATATTGATTTCCCGAGAATTTTTTCCAGTTCGCCGGAGTAATACGAAAGAGGAACAGTTTTTTCTTTTGAATTCAGAAGATATTCTCCGTATTCTTTCGCTCTTGCGTCAAGAAGTTTCTGATACGGATCGCCCCCTATCCCAAGCCATAACTTGTTTGAAAAAGTATGAGCGACCGCTTCGCCTACGCATGAATTTTTTTCTGATACGCCAACTTTCTCATGAACAAGCTCGTGGGCCAGCAATATGCCTTTGGTCTTGGAAGACAAAACTTGTCCGTTTTTAACGATCACAAAAGTAAATTTTTTGCCCGCGGAGCCGGTAAGCCATGTTGTTGCAAAATCTTTTCTTTCATACAGTTCCTGCCATGGAGCGTTCGTATCGCCGCGGCTGAGCACCATCAGGAAATAATCATCGGCGTTCGGCTGCTTTTGAAGAACAAAACCATTTCCATCGGGTGCCGCAAGTATCGCATGCTGTTCCAGCCGTTCGGCATACTGCAGCAGTTCGTCGTCATGCTTAGCATGGTACACATCGTTCAAACCGCTCAGCCATTCATTTGCCGACATCGTGCGTTCCTGTAAGGACAGCGGTGCCGGCTTAAAAGAATTGTAGCCTACGATAAGTACAGCGGCGAAGAAAACGGCGCCAAAAAAATATTTTATAATTTTCCCCATTAAAAACCTCCCTTGAGATCTATTTTCAAATACCTCATGCCTTTCTTCGTCATAGCACGTAACAAAAAGAAAGTCCATACAAAAAAGGGTAACTGCTCGCACTTTGTCATTCTCGTTGCCGGACGGGGGTGCAACCCCCGGCGGCAAAGGCATGAGCCGTTACGCTTTGTTATCTTCCCTTTTCGGCTTATCTGTTGTATTCTATAAAAATGGTAAAAATCGTTCAGCAAAAAGATCCCGTGCTTCGAAAAGAGGTCAAACTCGTTCCTCGGCATGAGATCACTTCAGCGCCGATCCAAAAGATCCTGGCCGACATGAAAACCGCGCTCGCTTCGCAGGAAGACGGCGTGGCGATCGCCGCACCGCAGATCGGCGTTTCGCTCGCCATATTCGTAATGTCGGGAAAAGCGGTTTTATATGAAAACGCAAAAAAACACGGCAGTGAAAATGTCGAAAAAGTGATGCCTCCGGATGTCGTTTTTATCAATCCCGAGATCATCAAAATATCCAAAAAGCGCGTGTCCGTCCCCGAAGGCTGCCTTTCCGTGCGCTGGCTCTACGGCCAAACGCTCCGCGCCGAAAAAGCGCGCGTGCAGGCCTACAACGAAGAAGGCAAACTTTTCGAGTACGGAGGAAGCGGTCTTATCGCACAAATCTTCCAGCACGAAACCGACCATTTGAAAGGAATACTCTTTATCGATCACGCGACCGACATACAGGAAATGCCTCCCGAAACGAAATAAGTATCTGGGACTAGTATCAGTATCGGGGACGGACGACGGACATATATTAAAAAATAATCCGCTTCGAAATTTTTCGAAGCGGATCTTTGTTAATGGAATATTTTTCTCAATATTATCTATACATCGGCGCAGGATAATAGTAATTATATTGCGGTTGCGGATAATAATTATATTGCTGCTGAGGATAATATTGCTGCCGATATTGGTGCGCAGGTACGGAATACTGTGGAACATATATCGGTTCCGATGCTCTGATCGGAGGCATGATCCCTCCGATCGCAGCACCCATTACGGCACCCCCCAAAGGATTGCCAAACGCAGCACCTGCAAGAGTACCAAGTATGGCGCCCGTTCCGGCACCAGCCATAGTTCCTGCGTCCCATGTCGGGGTCGAGCCGCGATAGTTTCCGTACGAATCATACATCGGCATCGTCGTACAGCCGGTGAGAAAAATAATAAGCAGGAGCATTACGCATACTCCCGAGCGTTTATGTTTGCACATGTCTATACCTCTAAAATGTAAAATAACAAAGTTTTGTCGCTTTTCATAATACACTTATAATAAACATTTGTCAAGTACACAAAAAACTGTTCGCACGGTCGTCCGCCTCGTCGCCGGTTCGGGGTTGTACCCCGAACCGAAACGTTTGGAATATCTCACAGTAATTGATGTCATCAAAAAAAACGTGATTCCATACAAATGTTTCGGACCGGGGTACAACCCCACAGTCCAGCGATGAAATAAAAAACTTCCCCCAAAGTAGGGGGAAGCGAATGATTGCGATAATTTACCGGCACGTGTATTGATAGTTTGGCTGGTAGCCGTAAGGCCCATACCAGCCTCCGATATCATAAGTACCGCATGTCGGCTGAGGAAAATACTGCTGTTGCGGCGGATAATAGATCGGTGCCGGCGGATAATATATAGGCGCAGGCGGATAATACCGAGGGTAGATCGGAGCGATAGGAACATAGAACTGAAATCCAAAACTGTGTCCGCGTCCGCTGTGTACGCCGCGGTCATGTGCAAAAGTTTCCGGAGCACAGATCAAAAACAGGGCAAAAAACAATCCCATTATCAATAATTTAATCTTCATAAGAACCTCCTTAATAAATTCCTCATCAACCATACACCTTTTTCAATATATTGTCAATGTATCTGCAGAGAGCCTAAAGGCCGCTTTATAAAAACTTTGATCCATAGATCTGGCGTTTGAGATTTTCAAATATCATGATATTATACCTCCAGATGAGATTTTCAGAGTGAGGTATTCAGCGATGAAAAAATGGTTTCAAGAAAATCAACATTTGTTTTCCGCTATCCCCGGGCTGCTCTTTTTTTCGGCCATAGTAACGCTGTTCGGTCCGACATTTCCAAAAGTTTTCATTTTATTAATGGTAATCGAAACATCCTCGGATTTTCTTTATGAAAATCTTTGGCGTTGGAATTATTTTATGGATGATGGATGTCCGAAACGTCCGTTTTTGTGGCTGTTTTGCAAAATTTTTCGTTCGCGCCCTGTAAATAATTTTCTCGATGCTTTCGAAGAATGGAAGGGGTATCAGCCGTATCTTGCCAGATCGGTGATCTGCGCGCTTGATGGTTTCGTGTTTTTTTTCATTATCGTTATCTGCCTTGCCGGTTCGGGTTTGGATTATGTCTGGTATTTGGCATTCAAAAAATAGCACAAAGCCCGCTGCAATCGGCGGGCTTTATTGTCGATTATTCGGCAATGTGCGAGCGAAGCCCAACTCCCTTTTTCCACACAAAAAAAACTCACCAAGATTTACCCAAGTGAGTTTTTTCATATAGTCGATCGTCGTCCTGATACTGATACTATCTCCTGATACTTCGTCTAGTATCCCATTCCCGGCATTCCGCCTCCGCCGTGTCCTTCTTCTTTTTCTTCCTTCGGTTCATCCACGATCGCAACCTCCGTCGTAAGAAGGATCGCCGCGGCGCTTGCCGCATTCTGCAGTCCGCTTCTCGTTACTTTTACCGGATCGATAATTCCGGCAGCCAGCATATCGGGGATCATCTCATCCTGCTTGGCGTCATAGCCTCCGTTCCCTTTTGCCGTGCGAACTTTTTCGACGATGACGGAACCGTCCTTTCCGGCATTCACCGCGATCTGGCGGAGAGGCGCTTCAACGGCGCGCAAAACGATCTCCCATCCGACCTTGTATTCCGCTTCAAAATTTTTGAGAGGAGCTTTCACCTCGGACGCCGCAACTTTCGCCGCCGCTTTCACAAGCGCCACGCCTCCGCCCGCAACCACGCCTTCCTCGATCGCCGCTTTCGTCGCGTTGACCGCATCTTCGATCTTCAGTTTCAAATATTTCATTTCCGTTTCCGTCGCCGCTCCGACTTTGATGACCGCCACGCCGCCGGAGAGCTTTGCCAATCGTTCGATCAATTTTTCTTTATCATATTTAGAATCGGTCATTTCCACCTGCTTCCTGATCTGTGCCACGCGAGAATCGATGTCGGTCTTCTTCCCTTTTCCCCCGACGATCGTGGTCGTATCTTTGGTCGCGATAACTTTTCCGGCGCGCCCGAGCACTTCCAATTCTGCCGTTTCCAATTTCAAACCGACATCTTCCGTCACTACCTTTCCGCCCGTAACCGCCGCAAGATCGGCGAGCATCTCTTTTTTGCGGTCTCCGAATCCGGGAGCCTTCACGGCGAGAATATTAAAGGTTCCGCGCAGTTTATTCAAAATGAATGTTGTGAGCGCTTCTCCATCGACATCGTCCGCGACGATCACCAGATCTTTCTTCCCCGTCTGCGCGAGTTTTTCGAGAAGCGGAAGGATCTCTTTTATGGAAGAAATTTTCTTATCGGTAAAAAGCAAAGCGACATCGGAATATTCCGCTTCCATTCTTTCAGGGTTGGTGATGAGATAGGGCGAAACATATCCCTTGTCGAACTGCAGACCTTTAACAACATCAGATTCAATTCCTACCGTCTGTGATTCTTCCACCGTCACCACGCCATCCTTACCAACTTTATCAATGGTGTCGGCTATAATGGTTCCGATCTCTTCGGATTCTGCTGAAATGGTCGCTACTTGTTTGATCTCCGCATGATTTTTGATCGGCTTCGCAGCGCTTTTGAGGGCAGTAACCACCGCGGCCGCGGCAGCTTCGATCCCGAGGCGCACACCCATGGCATTCACTCCCATGGTCGTTTTCTTCATCCCCTCCGCGATAAGCGCCTGTGCGAGCACTACGGCCGTCGTGGTGCCGTCTCCGGCGAGTTCGTTGGTTTTGGAAGCGACCTCTTTGACCATTTCCGCCCCCATATTCTCCACCTTGTCGGCGAGCGTTATCTCTTTTGCAATGGTAACGCCGTCATTCGTGATCATCGGTGCGCCGTAGGTTCGGTCGAGCATCACGTTTCTTCCGCGCGGACCAAGCGTGACCTTGACCGCATCCGCAACCTTATCGACGCCCGTCTTCAAAAGCGCGCGAGCTTTTTCATCATAGATTATTTGTTTGGACATAGCTGTTAGCTTATAGCTTATAGCTGTTAGCTTATAGACACCACATCGTTATCCGTCGTCTATAAGCTATAACCTATAAGCTATAACCTTATTTTAAACATTGATAATAAATTAGCAGAAGAACACTACTTCACCACCGCCAAAATGGCTTCTTCTCTGATGATAAAATATTTTTCTCCATCGATCTTAACTTCGTCGGGTCCGTATTTCGAGAAGATGACGACATCCCCGACCTTTACGTTCATCGGAAGTTTTTCTCCGCTGTCGAGGATCTTTCCCTCTCCGACGGCGAGAACTTCGCCCATCTCCGGCAGGTCTTTGCTGACCGTTTCGGGAATGATAATTCCGGACTTGGTTTTTTTCCCCTCGTTCGGGTTCCCGGGCTTTACCAATACGCGATCAGCAAGCGGGAGGATTTTTGTTTTTGCGCTCATATATTGAATAGTACAGAGCCGATATTGGCCCATTTAATTTATAATGTTTTTTCGACGCAAGAGTATTATACCCGACTGTAAAAATCGGTCAATATGCCCGCGGAGCTTATAGCTTATGGGTTATAGCTTATAGACGACGGGCGATATATTTGTCTAAAAGCTATAAGCTAAAAGCTAAAACCTCGTTTACTGTATCTCGTAGGTAATAGTTACATTAGAAACGAATTTGTTCTCTCCGGTCGAGATCGTCGGTGCCGGTGCGGCAGCCTGTCGCTCCATCGCCATATCCGCAGTTTTTGCCATTCCAGCTCCCAGACCATAGAAGATGGGGGTCGCTCCGCCCTCGGAGAAATTCGTGATGCGTGTCAGCGTTACGCCAAGACTCTTTGCGAGCTTATCCGCTTTCTCTTGCGCTTCTTTTATTGCGTTATCGCGAGCTTTTGCTTCAAAATCTTTTTTCGCATCAACGGTAAACGTAAGTCCCGAAACGTTTGTCGCTCCTTTTTCTCCGATAGAAACCAGGATCGCGCCGGCGTCGTCGATCTTCCGCACTTTGACGGAAACCGACTGGCTCACAGTGTATCCGGTAAGGATCTGTTTTCCTTCAGGACAGAATCCGTTCATATTATAGTCCAAACAAGCGACCGCTTTCTGGTATTCATATTTCGGATAAACGCTGTAATCGGTCGTTTTGATGTCCGCATCTTTCACTTTCATAGTATCTTTAAGGTAGGCCATGATCGCATTGATCTTGTCAGTTGAGATCTTCTGAGCCTCAGCAACCGTTTTGGATGTTTGTTCGACAGAGAAAGAAAGTTCCGCAATATCCGGTTTCGCGAACGCCTCGCCCTGGCCAGATACGCTGATCGTCGTAAGCGCGGGAATATCGCGCCCGATAAATCCGTTTTGCTTCACGTTGTTTACAAACAAGCCGACGAGATACAATGAAGAAGCGAATAAAAGCATGATAACCACCTGCACCACTTTTTTGTTTTTAAATAATTCGTCCATGATATTAAATTTATTACTTTAACTGATAGACTCCTTTCAAACGTTACCCGTCGTCATCCCGGGCCGCGACCCGGGATCCACGTTATAATCGCCGGACGTGGATTCCGGATCAAGTCCGGAATGACAAAAAGACAGAGATAACTTTCGAAGGAACTCTAACTAATAACGTTTTAACTTTTAACTTTTAACTTTTAACTTTTAACTTTTAACTTTTAACTTTTAACTTATACCTATATATACTACCCCAATTCATACTTTGTTACAAACAACCCCGCAAGACAAGTATGTCTGCGAGGCTGCTGCATTCAACATTCTTCAGGGAAACAAAATAAATCTGTTCACAACCCAAACCGCCGTTGAAAAGCGGCTGGGACTTGGAAATAAATAAGGTGTACTGATCGCTCCGATCGGAACGCCTTATTTATTTCCAGATCCCTAAATGTAAAAAGTCCAACTGATTAAGAGCCTATCAATATCCGCGATCAATGTCAAATAAACCGATAATATCAGGGTCAAAAGAAAGAATATGTCCAAAAAAAACACGCCCTCTAAAAAAACAAAAAAACACTCTGCTGTAAATTCTAGCATATGCTAGAATTTACAGCAGAGTGTTTTTATAAAATTACTGGACCGAATATTCTTACACCACGAGCAGTTTTCCGAAAAAGAAAAATTGCCAGGCGAAAAGGAACGCCCCCATAAGAAGCATCAGCGAAACGCCGTAAGCGATATGCCGGAAGTGCTGGCGTTTCAGTTCAACGCCGATCATGAGGAAAAGAGCGAACGCGATGACGACCGCGAAGGCGCCGTATGCCGTTTTCAAAAAAGTTTTCGGGGACGCAACAACCTTCAAGATCGCCGATGCCGAGTTTTCGCGCGGTGCCGCTTCCTCGGCGATCGCCGGAACGCTATCCATATTTTCAACGGCGATAAAGGTTTCTTCTTCCAATAAAACTTTAGGCGATGTTTCGGTCGCCGCTCCTTTCACCGCAGGTTTTTCGGCAGGCTTTTTTACCTCCGGCAACGGCTTGGTTTCGTTCTGTACGGGAATATTCGCCGCCGCTACGGTCGCAACAGATCGCGTGCTTGGACGCCCGAAAACCTGCACCACGTACACGGTGTCCACACCGCGATATTTTCCCCGAGCCATCGCTATTCCAACCTCGGTAAACTTTGAATTCAATATATTGGCGCGGTGCGTCGGCGAGTTCATCCACGCTTTTTCAACTTCCGTGGAATCGGAAAAATATACCGCAAGATTTTCTCCCGCGAAAGAATATTGATATCCCGCCTGGCGAAACCAGTACCAAGGGCTCTTCCCTTCCGGCGACGTATGGGCGAAATATTCTTTCGCCGCCATGTCGTCCGCTTTCATCTGAGCCACTTTTTCTAAAACAGGATTCGACGAAAGTCCGCCTAAATTATTCGCCGTTCGATCAGTATTCGCAAGATCCACCAAAACGGAAGAGATCACAGCGCCAAGCTGAGAGCTCCCCTTAATAATGATCGTCGACAGCGAAGCAGCAAAAAGAAAGAGCAGCCCGATAAGCGAAGCCGTCGCCAAAACCGCCGGCAACCGAAAGAAATGCGGCTTATATTCATTCCCTCTATGCGGAATAAAATATTTTTTAAGCTTGTTCACAATTTTATTATGCCACAAATTTTCATAAAAAGAAATACCCATTTTTTTGGGTATTTCTTTAAATTGATTTTCCTTAAGTATGTCTATTTTTTCATTTTCTTTATCGCGATATACCCAAGAATGAGCGCGAGAACGACTATTCCTATTACCCAAGGGAAAGAAACTCCGCGCGAAGCAGTCGCTGCAGCGGCGAGATTATTTGGGACAACAACAGAATCTGCGTCCGTTGCAGGAGCCGCTTCGGATGTTGTAGCGATTGCAGTTTTTTCGACTTCCGGTTCAGAAACATTTTCCGGAGCAGTAGGAATGGATGCTGCCGGTTTCTTTACCGTTTCTGACGGCTTTAC
Organism: Minisyncoccota bacterium; assembly: GCA_023229825.1. GTDB lineage: Bacteria > Patescibacteriota > Minisyncoccia > Phycocordibacterales > CAIJYI01 > CAIJYI01. The sequence continues at coordinate 28,016 of JALNYN010000009.1, read as the reverse complement.
CGTCGTTGTTTCCTCTATGGGTTTCGGCGTAACGGTAAGCGTTACCGGTTCAACGCCGACAACAGTATACTCACCTTTCCCCGCAGAGGTGCCGACAGACATCCCTTCCCCGACGATATCAACTCCGGTAAAACCCAATGTTGCGGTTCCGGCCGTTGGTGCTTTCAGGGAAATCGATAGGACCGATCTATCAGATGTCGTACACGACGGAATTCCGATCGAAAATGTCGGTTTTGCACATGTTGGCGCCGTTTGTGCCATCAATCCATCCGCCACAGTAATGCTCGAACAAGAAAGTTTATCAAAAGTGAGCGTTCCTTCAACCACGCATACTTTGCTTCCGCCGGTCGAAACTCCTACAGAAACAACAAACGAGTCATTCACTTTCTTCGAGAGCACTGACGGAGACACTGTGATACTTGCCGCGCTTGCTGTCGTTGCAGAAATCATAAAAGCGGTAAGGGAGATAATAAATATTTTTGTGTAATTTTTCATATCTGTTTTTATATATTCCAGTGCGCCATCATAAGTGCAAAATCGTACTTATTAACCACACTGTCACTGTTCAAGTCGGAAATATTGGAACCGGTTTTTCCCCAGTTCGACATCATGAGCGCAAAGTCATACTTATTGACTTTTGCGTCATGGTTTATGTCCCCGACAGTTTGTGCTGTCGGTGGAGGCGTAGCTCCGCCTCCGCCTCCGCCTCCGCCTCCACCTCCACCGCCTCCGCCTCCGCCTCCTCCACCGGAAGATGCCGGAGCCGTGACGGTTACGTTTCTTGCTATTTCGATTGCTGAATTTCCGGCTAGGTCAGTCACATTGTATTTTACGATATAGGTTCCTGCAACCGCCGTGTTCACATTACTGGTTGTAACGATCTTCGCGGTAATATCGCCGTCAACATTATCGATGGAAGTAGCGCCTTGGTCGACGTACGTCGCACCCGCAGTTATACTCACTGTTGCATTACCAATGAGTGTTATGACCGGCTTTACCGTATCTCCCGTATCATCGTCCTCCGTTATTCCAAAAACATATTCAAATGTCGAAACCGTCGATGTCTGTCCGTTCGGATAACAGGCGATCGCTTTCAATGTCGTCGTTTCGGAAACGGGAATCGCTACGTGATACGTGACGGAAGAGCCGCTTTCCGCACACACCGGCAAAGTACCGTCGTGCGTATAACGAATCGAAGTGGACCCGGGAGCGGAAAGAACCACACTTTGCAGTTCCTCATACGTACCTGCCCCGGGAGTTGCCGTCGGTGCGGAGATCACCACGCCATTTTCAATCCCAGTCCCCACCCCGGTGTTCAAAGTTCCGGAAATGGTGGAAGCCAAAGCGGGATATGGAATGAAAGCAGTGAGAGCCAGAGCCGCGACAAAGATTTGTAATTTTATTTTCATAATCTTTATTTTGTTATTTATTCCCGCGGCTTATGCCTCCTCGCCTTCAGTGTTGATATCGTAGTTTGCTGAATACGAACCCCCTGCGGTATCCTCAGGGACTTTCACCTCAACGATAATTTGGATCTGTCTCCCCATAGTGCTCGCATTGAGATCACCGATCAGATAAAGAGAATCTTCGCTCCAGTCGTTCGCTTCCGTAATGGTTACGGATTCGCTTTCGGATTGTTCCGACGAGAATCTTACATTATTTGCGGCAGGCAAAATGTTTGTTCCGCTTACAAAATCGGCAAATTTCATTCGAAGGCTGTTTTCGTAGGTTGGTACCGTTACATCTAAAATCCATTTCCATCCGTTTTCATAACCTCCTCCGGCAACAGCGTACGACTTCACCAACGAAACATTGGTAATGGCGAGCTCGGCATTGTCCTCAACGGTCATAAATGAATCTCCGACGTATTCCACTTCGAGAGAATTTCCCGAAGAGTCTTTTATGCCAGCTGTCACAACAATATAATATTCCGTGCCAAGAGCAAGAGGGTTGGTCGGTTCAATGATCGCTTTTGTCCCCCCGTTACCTACGACAACAGTAGCCGGAACAACGCTTTCGTCGCTGCTTTTTACTAATTTAACATTTTCCGAGGTGAGAGTGGTAATATCCATGGTTTCCGAGAAATCAACTGATGGATGCACATTCACTGCAACTTCAGAGTCTTCCTCCTCAGGATACTGAGCAACGACTACCGGCGCAGTAAGATCTGCAGTATTTTCCTCAGTTGTGAATCCGGTATTTTCGCTATTCATTTCCGAGTTCAAACCATTGCCCGCTTCATCGGTAACTGCATTCGTCACAATGAAGTAATAATGCGCACTGTAATCAAGAAGTGCTGACGGCGTAATATTCACGCGCGCGCCTCCTTCAACGAGCGCAACTGTTGCGCTAACCTGTGAATCTTCTTCTCCGGACTTCATCAATTTAATGTTCGCAGAAGTGACTGTCGTGGATTTGATCGGCTCGCTGAAAGTAAGGAAAAGCGGAGCAGAGATAGCAACATTCGTTGCTTCCAATTCAGGAGAGAACGAAGTCACAAAAGGGGCGGTCGTGTCGGCCGGAGTGAAAGTAACTTTCGTTGTGACGGGTGCAAACTCGCTGGTGACGCTTACATTAACAATACCGGGTACTGTTTTCGAAAGAGTTGTTACCGCTTCGCCGTTTTCCAAAGTGAGAATTGTTTCTCCGAGCGCTCCTCCATTATCGACTGAGAGAACAACCACCGTTCCGCTTTGGTTCGTTGTTTTGTGCCCCCAAGCATCCTCGCCGTGTACCGTGACCATACTTGTTTCGTCAGTTTCTACCGGACTTATTGCTGAAACAAGAACTTTCGCAATTCGAGCGGGATTGATAGTTACATTTTGCGTATCAGTGGAACTGTTTCCTGCGGCATCGCGCGCCGTCCAAGTGACAACGGTTGTTCCGATATCAAATCCGCCTTCGGGTGCATCGTTCGTAATTTCCGTTACGCCGACAATATCGGACGCTTCAGGATCGCCGAGAACTACGGTCGAGAATACTTCATTCGCGTCCATTTCGATATCCTCCGGAGCAGTAATGACGGGCGCGGTGGTGTCTTTAACTATGACGTTAAAATGAGAGGTTGATGTGTTATCAAGAGTGTCTGACGAAGTGCAGGCAATATCAGTCGTTCCGATAGCAAACAGTGAACCTGATTCCGGATCGCAAGAAACCGGCATTGCTCCATCGATCTCATCAACCGCTTCCGGAAGATCAAATTCAACTTCCGAACCGTCGGGTCCGGCAGCTTCCTCGATCACATCGTCATGAGATGCAATAACGGGTCCAGCGGTATCAATAACGATCGCTTTATTGTATCCGAGAGAATGTTCAATTCCGGGGGTTGCGAGCGAGAGAACGGCGTCATTTCCGGCGTTATCCTTGATCGTTCCTTCATTCAAATCGAGCGAAAGAACGGAGAGATAATCAAGATCGCTTGAGGTGTCGCCCTGCTCAACCGTGTAATTGAAGGTAAGTTTTGTTCCTGCCGCAATAGCTGCCGGCTTATTGGATGCGGAATAGACTTCCTGATCCGTGCCATCATGCCTCAAGTAATATACGGAAGTATAATCGCCGAGTGAGAGAATGGAATTGTGTCCATCAGCGTCAACCAAGATCGGATCGCTCCATCCGTCTCCGGAGTTTTTGATTAATTTTACGCCGCTGTTATCATACGTTATACCGATTCCCGATTCTCCGATCGAGATTGAGGGAGATGAGCCCGCACCGACAGAAGTTTCAGACCATGACGGGTAAGGGGTTGCGTAGAGAATACCGCCAGAGGTATAGACAATGTGAGCATTGCCGCTTGAATCAAGAGAAAGGGAATTCTTATCAATTGAACCATTATGTCCGGACCCAGAGCTAAAACCTTCGCCGGCGTTGGTCGCATAACTAATACTATAATCATTCCAACAACTCCCCCCGCAATCCATGCGATGGTAATGCCCCAGAATATGATATTTTCCATTTGAGTTAACTTTCAAAACGGGAGTATCATGATAGCTTCTGTAGCTGCTGCCAAGAACATTGATCGGCGTGACAAATGATCCGCTCATATTATTGGTATAAGCAATATCATTGTAGCCTTCTCCATCGGTGTCAATCGCGAGCGCTATATGTGCGAAGTTAGAACCATCGACATCGACATCTGGCGCACTGCCTCCGGAAACGACGGAAGATGACCATGCGCCATTTTTCGTTGCAAATACAATTCCGCCGTTCACATAGGCTACCTGCGGTACTCCGTTCGGTCCAACGGCGATAGAGGGCGCAGATCCAACTCCTATCAATTCCTCGTTTACTCCTGCGGTGTTGCCGTAATAAATATTTCCGCTTCTTTCATAAACGCGGTGGATGACGCCGTTTCTTTCGGCAATATCGAGAGAAGAATCATCGGCGGTATTATCGGTAATTTTTGTTATTTCAAGCGTCGGCAACGGCTCGGCACCAGATCCATCAGGATCGGTCGCGCCGGCAAATATTGCATATTTAGTCGTCGCGCCGACATTCATTTCCAATCGCGGAGTTCCGACTACAGAAACCGTTTCGCTGAACAATACGTCGATCGGGAAAAGTTCGCCTACGGTAAATCTTCCGTCTGTGTGTTCAGAATTTACATCGAGCGCGGTCGGCTGTGTGATATCGTAGGTGATATTCGTCTGCGTGAAAGATGTCTCGTTTTGCGCGAGATCGGCACCGTCAAAGCGGAGCGTATAAACATGTCCGTCTTCAAAAGCCATTCCGAGGCTTGTTCCCGCGATCATGTGTTCGCCGGGAGCGAGATCAGACGGAGTCATATCATAAGTTTGCGCGGGACTTCCGGTAAACGAGATCGTTCCTTCGGCAAGCTGTTCGCTGAGCGTATATGAAACAGAGAAATCAGCTTTGATGAAATCATTCGTTGCCGGAGAAACGGAAGAAAATTCAGGAGCAACCGTATCAATATTGAACGCGTGCGAACTATCCGCATTGATAATGTTTCCTGAAACATCGGTCGCATTGCTGACGGTAATCGTTCCGGTTGCATCATCGCAATCATCGGAAACAACGAGGTCAAAGGTGTATACTGCGGGATCTTCAGTCCCCGTCATTTCTGTTACTGAAATATCTTCACAGGTTCCCGACGTTCCCGAGTACACTACGGCGATCTTCGGCGAAGTTACTGAATCATCGAATGTTGCGGTAAGGGCGTGCGTTCCCGCTTTGAAAATTTTTCCGTCAGAATCAATACTGGAGAGGATCGGCTTGGTCGTTTCTTTCATAGCAGAAGTTAAACCGATCTCACTCGTATTTCCCGCTTCATCGGTAAGCGTCATCGAAAGAGTGATCTCTCCGTCAGAGAGCGTGCTCATGTCGGGGGCGACCAAATCTATTTCGCCCTCAGTCCCAACGACTCCAGTTCCGCTAATAGTAACGGTGCCATCAGTAATCTCATAAGAAATGTTTGCATTTTCCTCGCCTGTTCCGGTTATGGCAACTTCCGTCTGATTTTCCGTGTTTATGTACACAGGTAATACCGGAGACGGAGCGTTTGGAGCGACCGTATCCTTCGTAGAGATATCACTTCCGTCCACGCTCACGTTTCCCGCAGTGTCGGTCAGGCGCGCGATCGCCGTAATTTGCCCTTCGACAAAATCGGAGAGATCGTGAATAAATGAGATAAAACCTCCCGAGGCCATAACACCGGTGCCTTCGATCGAATAATCATTCGTATCGGTGATCGAATAATCAACACGAGTTCCTTCTTCGCCGGAAATTCCAAGCATGACGGAAAGCCTGTTGGCAATGTTTACAAAGAGAGGAAGTTCAACTCCGGGGACAACGGGAGTGTTCGCGTCAATTGTAACGGCGACATCCGTTCCGTCTATCGGCGACGAAACATTTCCCACCTCATCCGTCATCGTGACACCCGAGATCTGAAGAGGGATCGCGTGATCTGATTCGCTTTCCATGACTGTATAAACGGCCGTGTAAGTTACTCCCTCATCCAAAGTCGTCCAGTCCAGCGTTTGTCCGTTATATAAACCAGAAACCGTTGCGATCGGTTCGGCGATCGTTGGAGTTAAGGTAAAAGTAATTTCATCTCCTATTTTCAAAAGCTTTGCCGAATTTGCATCGCTCGTGAGGGTAGAAAGTTCAGGAACCGTCGTGTCAACAACATTTACTGTCCGCGTTTTTTGTTCCGCGGAATTTCCTGAAGAATCTGTTACATCGTAAGTAACGGTATAAGTTCCAACGATCTTTGAGATGTGATCATCGTGAGATACGACCAAATTCGTGTTTACCGGATTTACGGTCGCGATATCCTCCGTAATGTCGAGATCAATATTATCAAGTGCTGTTGCGCCCTCATCTGTGTATGCTGTGCGATATTCAACAGTAGCCGGATCATCGCCCAAACGAGTGATCTCAGGAATGGTTGTATCAACAAAATGAATGACAGTATCGCCGGTCACATTCAGATCGCCTGAATACGCGTTTACTTTTATCGTCACATCGCCTTTATTGTTGAAAGTCAGCTGGCGAGTAACCTTTCCATTGACATCGGTTTTTGTTTCGGGGACGATAACGATCGTGCCAAGCGCAGGTGTGGTTGCAGTAACATTTACAACTACTCCTTCGGGTACCGGATTGTTGTAAGCATCCGTCAACGCAACAGTGAGGTCAACAGTAGTTCCAAACAAACTTGCTTCCGGCGTTACGGTACTGGCTATTATTGTTGCGTTTGTCGGCTGACTGGAATAGAAGTTGATCACAGGATGATCGCCAAGCTCCGCACCGAACACGGTAACTGTCACCGTTTTGTATCCCGCGAGCGTTGACTGAAGTGTCGCGCTCGTTTTTCCGAAAGTATCGGTTGCGGTCGCAGGACCGGTGACAGTGTTGCCTGAACCGGTAACTGAAACTATTATGTTTTCCGGCGCTATATTGGAAATAGGATTTCCGCTGGAATCTTTTACGGTTATCGTCAAAGTCGCTGTTCCGCCAGTAACAGGAACATTAGTATTGCTCGTTGTTACGGAAGAATTTCCAACGTTCGGAATTCTTACGCCTGTTACAGTAACGTCGTCAACAAAGAACCAATCCGCCATTGAGTTCATTCGAGCGGCGAACCGAATTTGTAAATTTGAATTATTCCAAGCGGATTCGGGAAGACTAAAAGAACGAAACGCCCAATCGCTCATAACAGGTTGATCCGTGTACGTTTCCAATGGCGCCCAAGTTGATCCTCCGTCCGTTGAATATCGTGCATACACATAATCGCTGGAATCAAGGCTTGTTGCGCGAAAATAGTAGCTTAATTTTACATCGCGGAATTCAGCGGTGGAAACGGTACGAGTGAGATAATCATAATCATCTCCGTAGCTCGTATCACCATTCACCTGTGCTTTATGAATAGTACCGTTATGAGCATCGGATTCCGTAATGCTCCATCGAGCACCATGTTCCCATACGTTCCACCCGCTTTCAAATCCTTCATTAAAAGGAAGCGATCCGACTGCCGGAATAGCAAACGTTCCTTGTGCTGCAAAAAAACCACCGACAACAAAAAGCGCTGCGGCAAATACGGAAAAAAACTTTCCGGAGAAACTCTTCAACGCGCTAGAAAAAAATGCATTCATATTTTCTGTAAGTTAGTAAATAAAAATCTAATAAATTATTCAATGAAAAAACAACGCGCTCACGCAAAAAATACTGGTACGTACGCAAAAGAATATACTCATGAAGTTTTCATGTCAATTAAATGAAGAGTTACACAACAAAAAATTGCCGTGGCGCAAACAGGTATCGCGTGTTAAAATTGTTGTTATCATTAATATGAACAAAAAACTCATTTTAGCTTCCGGATCTCCGCGGCGGAAAGAACTGCTGGAAAAAGCGGGGTTTTTATTCGAAGTGGTCGTGAGCGAATACGAGGAAGACATGACGCTTCAGCTCTCACCCACCGAGCTGGTCAAACATCTTTCGTATGGAAAGGCCGAAACGGTAGCAAACACGCATCCGGACGCGATCGTTCTTTCTGCCGACACGATCGTCGTTTTGGACGGCACCGTGCTCGGCAAACCGCACACAGGAGAACGCGCAAAAGAAATGCTTCGGATGCTTTCAGGAAAACAACACTCGGTCTGGACCGGCTTCACCATCATTCTCAAGTCCGAGGAAAAAAGCATTTCGCGCGCAGTCGAATCAAAAGTAATTTTCAAAGATCTTTCCGACAAAGAAATAGAAGAATACATCGCCACAGGAGAACCATTAGAAAAAGCCGGCGCCTACGCCATCCAAATGCTCGGCCAAAAATTCGTAGAAAAGACCGACGGAGATATCCCAAACATCATCGGTCTTCCGATCGATGAGGTACAGCAAGAACTTCGCAAAAATTTCGGATTTTCTCCAAATACCTAGGGTATCCTTATCTAAAAAGGAAATTCCAGATCTTCGCGAAAAATCCTTCGGGTTTTTTAAGGACGATCGTTTGCACGGGAGTCTTTTCTTCCGGTTTTTCTTTTTCAGAAATGGCGAACGCGGCGGCAGCTGTCTGCATTTGTTTTTGCTCTTGTATCTTTGGTTGGGGCACAACGATCAACGGCGCATTTGTTTCAATAATATTTGTTTCGATCTCTTTTTCGACAGCGGGGATCTCTGCCGGCGTTGTGCTGACAACCGAGATGATAGGTTTCGCCGTCTTTGAGTAACTCGCGACCATAACGCCGTCCGGTGATGAAAGCTTGATCGATCCGCTCGCGGAAAGATCAATTCTCGAGATCATTTTTGAAATAGATATCTGTTTTCCTGTTTTCACTATCGTATCAGAAGGAAAAATAAAATTGCCTCCGGTTCCGGCGACCTTCCAGCCTCCGATGTTTATTTCGTACGCGGAATCATTCGAGAGAGTGATCGATCCGTCCGCTTCAGCAGTAAGAACAATTTTCGGAGCGAACACCCGTACTTCCGCACGGGAAACCGCTTCGTTCCCGCCCGCACTCGCATTCAGCACCACGGCATAATCGCCCGGATATTTATAAGTATGAGTTACTTTCATTCCGCCCGCTTGCCCGCCATCGCCGAATGACCATACCGAAGAAATATTTTGCGATCTCACCCCCTTTGCATCGATCGCGTAGGTTTCAAACAAAACAGGACTTCCCGCCGCCGCGATCCGATCGCGCCCTGCGGAAATATACAATTCCTGTTTCTGTGAAAAACTACTGAGAGGAAGCGGGCTGACATGAGCAGAGGTATCCAATGTCGATGAATGAGAGGAAGTCGTATCGTCGGGGGTATCGGGGGTCGTATCGCCCGTCGTTTCGTTGATAGTTGTATCAACCGTTTTATTTTGCGCTCGGGGCGTCGCCTCCGCGGTTACCCACGCTGTTCCGTTCCGCTGCATCGTTTCTTTGGTAACATTATCCCCTTTTTCCCATTTGGTCTTAAACGGAGATATCACCTCATCGATTTTTGTTCCGTCGGCATTTTTTAAACGAAGCGTTTCCCCAGTATTCACCAAGGAAAACGAAATGGCAGTAAAATCTGAAGCGAGATACGGCGCCGCATCACTCGCGGAATGTTTTTTCTCGATCAAAAAATATCCTTTTGCCAATATGTCCCCCGTTAAAGAAATTGAAAATTTTTCTTTCGTGTCGTCACTTGAATCTGTAGCTACCAATTTCCACCCAGATAAATTAAGCGAAGGATCACCATCATTATATAATTCGATCCATTCGTGATCAGAAGACACCAAATCCCCCATCCACGCAACCTCATTTATTCGTACATTCGCAAAAACAAAACTCGGCGCAAGAAGCAAGCCGGCAATAAGTAAATTTTTCATGAAGAACAGTATATCAGCTCTGTTTCAAAAGAAAACTTCCAAAAAATATATTTTATGGCGGAATGTTGTCCGTCCAAAAAATTAAATTTTTCGTCATTCCGGACCACGATCCGGAATCCACGTTGTTGACGGTAGTACACGTAGATACTAAATCAAGATCAAGTGACGACGGTAGGCAATAACCATTTCAATCAACTACTTCGCTTCGTCATCCCATGCCGAAACATGGGATCCACGTTAAGTAAAACGAACATGGATTCCGGATCGCGGTCCGGAATGACGACGAAGGTATAAAAAAAGGGATACCAATTGGTATCCCCGTAACGTGTGTCGTCTGATAATGCTCATCCTTGGCTGTCTATGACCGTGTTGGTTCAGACTATACTTTTTTCTTCTATGTTGTGTTCGTTCACTGGAACGAACGGTATTCCTGTCTTATTCGTTTCAGAGGCAGGGAATCGCTTTCTGAAACTATCCGGATTGTCGAATGCGCGACCGGAACGCTTTTGATATTCTTGTTCTTATCCGATTACAGTATAGCATATACACATTTTTTGTCAAGTCCCCGCGAGAGGGTGCCTTTTTTGGGCTAATAATGGGTACAAATGAGCTGTACGCAAACACGAGCGGCTAAAAAAATAAAACTCCCTTTCGGGAGCTTTATTTCAGTGCTAAGAAATCGAATTTCTCAAAGTGAGACTATTTCTTTTTCTTTTTTGCAGCAACTTTTTTCTTCGGGGCGGCTTTCTTGACAACTTTCTTTACCGCTTTTTTCTTTTTGACTACCATTGTATTAAAATATTTTTCCTCCTCCTTGTCGAAAAATTCGGAGACAAAATATTAATTTATTTTTTTATAATAAAAACATCGACCTTTGTTTTCAAAAATAATTTTTCGAAAACTTTGTCCATCTGTTTATATTATCGTACAGAAAAATATTTTATACAAGATTTTTTTTTCAAATGTGTGGATAACTTATTAAAATTTAAAAAGTAAAAATGAAAAACTAAAAACGACAATTAAAAATTTAAATTTATCACAAACATAGCGTTGTGAACTTTTTACTTTTGCATTTTCGTTTTTAGTTTTTCATTTTTACTTTTTAATTTTCTATCACCTGCACTTCCCTTTCCAATTCGATCCCCGTTTTTTCTTTTACCGTTTTTTTCATCTCCTCGGCGAACTGTAAAATTTCTTTCGTTGTGGAATTTCCGCGATTAACGATAACGAGCGCCTGCTTTTCCCACGTTCCGATATTTCCTTTTTTGTAGCCCTTAAAGCCGCATATTTTATCGAGCAAATAACCGGCCGAAAGTTTGGCTGTTCCATCGCCCGACATATAGATCGGCAGTTCGGGAAATTCTTTTTTTAGCGCTTCAGCTTTTCTTTTTGATACGACGGGATTTTTGAAGAACGATCCGGCGGTCCCGACTTCAGCCGCGCTCGGAAGTTTTTGTCTTCGTATTTCAATAATAGCATTGCGGAGATCTTTAGATGTCGGCTCCATTATTTTTTTTCGTTCAAAATATTCCTGCACATCCTTGTAATCGGTTTTTAACTTTTTTTTGCCGAGATCGAACGAAACTTTCGTGATAATATATTTTTTTCCTTCCGCTTTCTTGAAAAAACTTTCACGATAACCGAATGCGCATGCTTTGTTTGAAAATTTTTTCATCCGCATTGTTTCCGTATTCAGCGCTTCTACCGAAAAAATAAGATCTTTCGCCTCCACTCCGTACGCACCGATGTTTCCGCACGCGCTCGCGCCGACCGTTCCCGGTATCAGCGAGAGATTTTCCAGACCGATAAGTCCGTGTTCGACCGTTGCGGCAACAAACGGATCCCAATCCTCTCCGCTTCCTGCGATAACGCGGTTATTAATAAATTGTATTCCGCCGATCTCCATTTTTATAACCACGCCGAAAAATCCATCATCGGACACCAGTACGTTCGCTCCTCTGCCCAATATGAAGAATGGAAGTTTGTTCTTGTTCGCAAATCGCAGCGCGCTTTTCAAGTCTTCAACATTTTTTACCCGCACAAAATACCGAGCCGCTCCGCCGGTGCGGAAAGTCGTAAAATCCTTGAGTGAAATATTTTCCTCACATTTGAAAGCCGCCGTACGGCTAATTTTTGAAGTTTTTTTAATTGACATTTACGCTTTAATATTATACCATTTCCCCTGGGTTGTAAATACGAAAAAGGAGATAAGATGACAAGTTTAGAGAAAAAAATATTGATATATATGTTTCTTTTGAGCACTGAACCAAGGAGAGATTCGTTTCGGGTCGCACGGCATACGGTTTCCGAGATCGCGGAAAAAGTTTCAGTCGACCACGATATGGTACATAAGGCCTTGATCTATCTTTATGGGAAATGGTATGTGGGAAATAGCAGCAAGGGAATATTCTATATTGAACGTGAAGGCAAAGAACAAGCAAAAATATTGATCCGTTCTATGACAGACTACTTGAGCGACGATTCCGAGGTGTAAAATGAGCGAACTGACCGAATTGCAGAAAAAAATTATCGTATACATTTTTTTGGTATCAATTGTAGAATACTTGGGTGGACAAAGAGGACGCGCCGAGGTTTCAATATATACTCTCTATGAAAAACTTGGCGCTTCCGCATATGAAATTGATGACGCTACCGCCACTAAAAACGAATATTGGTATACGTGCAGCGAGCATATCGGATTAAAAGACGAAGGAAGAGAGATCGCATCGCAAATTTTAATGGAACGTCTCTTCTCAATTCTTCCCGCCAAAAAATAATTCCGCGTTCAAAATACGCAAAATCCCCAACGCGCAAGCGTTGGGGATTTATTATTGCCATCGCCGGACTGGGGTTGCCACCGCAGCGTGCGGGGCCCCGCTTGCGAGCGGGATACCTCGGTCCGAAACATTATGTATGAAATCGCGTTTTTTCGATAACGCTAACTACAGTGAATATGCCAAACGTTTCAGTTCGGGGTGCAACCCCGAACCGGCTACGATGTGCGAGCAACTACCTTCGAATCATTGACTTTTTGTTAATAGTATATTATATTAAACAAAGTTGTTTCAACCAATTGAAGGAGAATAATCATGGGTTTTTCACTGGATCCAGAAAACCTGGGCTTTTTGTCAGTAGACATTACACAAAAATATTCTTGTAACGGATATGGGTATCTTGCAGAATTTTATACAAAAGAAGGTACGCTCATAAAAGGCAAATTTGAATGGGATGAGGCGAGGGTTTTACACATATTAACTTCTTTTCTCGTTCATGCAATACCACGCGATATTTCGCCGGAATTATTTTTTCAACAGTTAGCTTCTCGCTGGCAATCGACAGAAGGATATTTGGTCATCTCTCGCTATCGAGAGGGAAAACTGATCTCTTACGAGTACGCAAGGTTAGAGGATCTATAAAACGTTCAACAACCCCGAAAAGCGGGGTTGTTTTTATTTCGTCGTCGTAAAGCTAAAACCTAAAAGCTAACAGCTAAAACCTCGTCTAATATCCTTGAAGTTTGTCCGCTCCCGGATGTTGTCGTATCTTCTCATGCGCTTTCGCCTCAATTTGTCTTATTCGTTCGCGCGTAACTCCGAACTCCTTCCCCACTTCTTCGAGGGTGTGCGTAACGCCGTCAACGAGTCCATGGCGCATTTCCAAAATTTTTCTTTCTTTTGGCGAAAGATCGCTTAAGATGAGTTTAACCTGATCGGTCAGAATTCTTCTTGAAACTTCCTGATCGGGAGCGAGAATTTTTTCATCCGCGATAAATTCTCCCAGCGTTGATTTGTCGTCTTCGTCGCCGATCGGTTTTTCAAGCGAAACGGTATCCTGAACGATGTTTTCGATATTGTGAATTTTTTCGACATCAAGTCCCATCTCCATGGCGATCTCGGAAGCAAGCGGATCGCGCCCCAAGTCTTGACTTAATCTGCGGGAAACTTGTTTATATTTTGCGATCGTTTCAACCATGTGAACGGGAATACGGATCGTACGCGATTGGTCGGCGAGGGCGCGCGTGATCGCTTGGCGGATCCACCATGTCGCATAGGTGGAAAACTTAAAGCCCTTCATGTATTCGAATTTCTCTACCGCTTTGAAAAGTCCGATGTTTCCCTCTTGGATAAGATCAAGCAGCGTCAGGTCGGGACTTCTTCCGACATATTTTTTGGCAATCGAAACGACGAGGCGGAGGTTGGCTTTTGCGAGCAGACTTTTCGCTTCGGCATCGCCGGTCTCGATGCGTTTAGCGAGTTCCCTTTCTTCGTGTCCGGTCAAAAGCGGATATTGTCCGATCTCGCGCAGATACATTTGTATGGAATCTTTCGACGCGCCGCTTCCGAGAGAATATTTTTTCAGAATGTCGTCCGTATCTTCGAGCAGCCCGCCGCTCTCCAAAACATCGATGCCGACTTGCGCCAATTTGTCATACAGCTCGTCCAAGAAAAGAATATCTTCCTCAACATTCGGAAACTCGCGGATGATCTCATCATACGTAATAAAACCGCGCTCGCGTCCTTTCGCGATGATCAGTTCGGCTTTCTTCTCACGGCCTTCCATCCGTTCCCTTTTTTCTTCGGCGGTTTCTTTCGGCATCTTCTCCTTCGGAGCGGCCTTCGGTGCGGGCTTTTTAGCGGCCGTCTTTTTTACCGCCGGTTTTGCCACAGCTTTTTTGACCGGTATCGAAGGTTTCTTTGCCGGTTTTGCCGGTTTTTTGACCACGGCTTTTTTGACCGGTTTTGCCGGTTTTTTGACTGCCGTTTTTTTCGGAGACTTCTTCAAATCTGCCGATTTTTTGGCCTTTTTTTCAGGTTTTGACGCTTTTGGCATAGTGTTATGAGGTAATAATTAGCTTAATACTCAGCTGTTAATACGCATTTAATCTTAATTTGTTCTTTATCCGCCTATTTTGCACTAAAACGCGGTTTTTTACAATGTTAGCCATTTTTCGCATTCCCCAATTTCCAATTTTTGACCGCACTCGCATTTAACCTAATTTTTGACCATTTTCACCGTCTGGTGAAAATGGTCTTTTATCGATCTTTTTGATGCTTTCAAAGTCATTATTGGGCGAATTTATTATTTCCTGAAACATGATTTTTGACTTTTGTTTCTCCATATTCTACCACAAAAAACCGATTGGACAAAAAAAATCCAATCGGCAAACATTATTTAATTTTTCTTTGCGTTGGACTTTTATATTCCATACCGCAATAAGGATCATAAAAATAACCGCCAATACGTTAACAGACGCATCGCTGTTAAAAACAGAAACGTAAGGTGCAAGTACATTCAACAAAGAAATACACAAAATCACACCGCCACTAGTAGCTGCAACTATCTCTAAAATACCCATACAAATTCCTACAAAAGTAAAACAATACCATCGATCACAGTAGTACGTTATAAAAAATAATGCAAGTTTTTTTACAGTAACTCCTCACGCCTCTTAAAATATCGCTACAGCCCGTCGCCGGAGCGGGGTTGTACCCCGCTCCGGAACGTTTGTAGGAAATCATGATTTTGCGATAACACTATTTATTGTTAGATACTCCAAACGTTTCGGTTCGGGGTACAACCCCGAACCGGCGGAGTAGTGTGAGCAGTTACTTTTTGCATTAGACATTTTATTGCTTGTCCTGCGTAGCTTCAGCGAAGCGGGAGAAATTGGATGTTAGAAATTTTTTGCGACGACTCTAACTCTGCACATTCAGTTTATTCAATTTTTCAGAAAGGAATTTACATCTCCCAAGTATTTCTCCCGCTTTTTCTGAATCATGCAAAAGCTCAGCGCGGCGGAGTTCGGTCATGGCTTCGGTGAGAGCATCTTTGATAACCTCTTTTTCAAAATTATGGAAAAGTTCTTCAATGGCATTTTCAAGCGATGATGATCCGCTGTAGAATGCTTCAGCTTCAAAAATGAGCGCATTCCTTTCCGTTTCTTCGATCTCCGCTATAGCACCGGCAATTTCCTTATAGCGTGAAAGAATCGTTTCGTGAGGAAGGATCGGCTCGCTCGCGGCTTGCTGCCAAAGAATGACGCCTTTTATTTTTCTTTCCACCGCCTCCCTTCGCGACGCCGGCGTTCGTTTAACGATCGGAGCGTCCTCCGTTTTATCCGGCGAAACGTACTCGCTTTCTCCATGGATCATAGCCTTTCTCACTTCCTCGGAAACGGCATCGCGCGAAAGATCTAAAAATTCAGCAACAACATCGATGAAATGCGCCTGATCAATTTTGCTGTCGATGCTCGCGAGGATCGGCAAAACATTTTTTTCCACAGCGAGACGAAACGCGCGTTTATCGGGCGATCTTTTCTGCAAAACGGAGAGGAAAAATTCAACGATATGTTTTGCGGACCGTTTCGCCGAGTGCCATTTTTCAGGAGATTCCAAAATGAGATCTGCGGGATCTTTCTCGCCGCCGAGTTCGATCGCCTGCACGTCGAAACCCATGCGAAGCGCGGGGATAGCGCTTTTTTTTGCTGCGTTCAATCCGGCATCGTCGGAATCAAAGGAAAACAAAAGTTTATCGGCAAATCGTTTTAAAAGTTCGAGATGAAAACCGGTCAACGCCGTACCTGAAACCGCCACGGAATTTTTTGTTCCCGCCTGATGAGCCATTATGAGGTCCATCTGCCCTTCCACCAGTATCGCCGAACCCGCTTCCCGTATCGAAGTTTTCGCCAGCGAGAGTCCGAAAAGAATTTTTGATTTGTTGTATAAAGGCGTTTCCGGGCTGTTTACATATTTGGCAGGATCATCAGAATTGAACACGCGGCCGGTGAAGCCCACCACACGGCCGGAACTGTCACAGAGCGGAAACATGATGCGCGAACGGAACCGATCGTGAATACCTCGCTCGGATCGTATCGACATTCCCGTTTTCTCCATTTCAATTTCTGTATATCCGCGGGAGCGAAGATAATTTTCCGCAACATGCCAATCATTAGGTGCGAATCCGATCTGAAATTCATCAATGGTCGCAGGCAAAAGTCCGCGTTTGCGAAGGTACTGTATGGCGTCGGTGTTTTTACGGAGCTCTCGACGGTAAAAAAGCGCGACATCGGAGAGCAGCGTAAAGAGGCGGTCGCGTTCGTTCCGCTCCGCCGGATTTTCGCGGGTCAGCACGACGCCCGCACGATCAGCCAGTACCCGAAGCGCGCCCGGAAAATCTGTGCCCTCGATCTCTTCCACGAAACTGAAAATATCACCGCCCTTGTTGCATCCGAAACAATGATACGTTCCGCGGTCGGGCGATACCATAAAGCTCGGCGTCTTTTCATTATGAAAAGGACACTTGGCACGGAAATTCCCGCCCGCGCGTTCCAGCTTGATATACGAGCCGACAACGGCGGCGATATCCAATTTTTCTTTGATCTGTTCGACGGGAGATGACACAAAAGCTTTTAGCTTTTAGCTTTTAGCTTTTAGCTTCCGACAAAACGCCGGAAAATAAAAGTTTGCTCTAAGCGGTGAAGTCATTATATCACGACCGCGGGGTACTTGCATAATTTTCTTATTTATGGTATAATGTAAACAGTTAGAACAATGAAAAGGTGAAAAAAATGAATACGAATGTTGAAAGAAAAAAACGATTGGTTGTTATGGTCATTTCAAGCGAAATAAGCTGGCTGGTCATCGAGATCGGAAGAAGTACCGAATACGCGACAAACTTCTATTACGATACCGCAAAAACGGTAAAAGAGGCCGCAGTGCGCATGGGTCGGCTCGCCGAGAAAGGATACGAGGTGATCGGGGTCATCACTGAAACGGAAGCAACCGATACCCTGCTCGGATTCGAAAAGAAAACCGTAAAAGTCGAATTCGGAGAAGTCACGGTTTTCAAAAAAACAACCCAAGGCAAAAAATGGGGCGAAGCGACAGAAAAACTGCTGCATTTGCTCGGACGCGAATAGGAAAGATTATGAAACTACTACAAACTGCGGCAAGAGTGGTAAAGAAAGACACCAACACGAGAACGACCGCGAGAGGGATGGTGACGGAACACATTTTAACTTTAAGCTTCGGCGGATGCCAGATGCTCAAAGTTGTACCGGATACGGATAATCTGAGTTCCATTAAGGTCGGAGGCACTATCGTGGTGCCTCTCTACCAACTGCCAAGCGGACAATATCATCCGTCTAAAAGTTACGCTGACATGATATGGAAAGCGCATAAGGCCACTTAATGTGGAAAGCCGAAAATAAAGGCAAAAACAGCCGACGAAGTTTAACTTCGTCGGCTTTAATTTTTTATAAAAAATCTACCGACTGCGAGACAGCGCGTCGGGTTGTTAACGCGACAACACCGTGCAAGTATATCCATGCAAATCGTATGGTAACGGTGTGATGCCGACCGCAATAGCATCGGAAAAAGATTCAACAGCTAACCTTTTTCCCGTTCCATCAAAATACTCATTGGTCCCGGTGTAACCTCCGCCGCCGCCGATATTATAAATTTCTTTTTTTCCGTTCACGCAATAAATCATGGAGTGTATCGGTTCCCGGAGATATTTTTGATATGCCTCCGCAACGCTTTCGGGGATTTTTTCCGGTTTTTTGCAATCTTGCCCACGACAGGAAATTGGTTCTCTATATTTCCGTTCGGCCATATATGCTCGCGATTCAAATATATTTTTCGC
Source organism: Minisyncoccota bacterium (assembly GCA_023229825.1). GTDB lineage: Bacteria > Patescibacteriota > Minisyncoccia > Phycocordibacterales > CAIJYI01 > CAIJYI01. The sequence goes on along the minus strand of JALNYN010000009.1, from coordinate 9,559 downwards.
CACCCCATAAACAGACACGCCGACATGCAAGGAAGAAACACTAAGCATGCCCGCCAGTATCAACAACGCAGCCGTAAGCAGAGAAAATACGATTTTCAATATTTTTCCAATATTCGATCTCTTCCAAATAAAAATGAGACTTCCGGCAAAAAGAAACAAAATTCCAATATACACGACATAAGACAGCAACTCCATTATTATGGGCTCACACTGAAAATTTGATCCGCGCCATAAGTCGTTGCGCTCGCAAATTTTCCAAATCGATCCGGCCAAAGAATTGATAATAAGAGGAACAACAACGCATACCGCCCCCGCGAGGAGTAAAATTTTTTTCCATTTACTTTTATTCATGTGTTTGTTGAAAATTTAGAAACTTATATATTAAATTGAAATTCCATCAAATACTGTCCGATCTATAGTAAAGGTATTCTGTGATCATTTCTATTATCATGTTCGTCCTTTGCCAGTTTTCCGGTTTCGGCGTCTACAAAATAATTTGCCCAAAATCCGCCATAGGTTGGAGGTTTGGCATACAGAATAAATTGAATTTCCCAAACGTTATTAAACAGGGTAAATTTTCTAAAATTCAATCCCTGATCAAGCAAGTTTTGCCCGCCGTTTTGCAAGGCTATTTTCATTGCTTCCTCCGCGCTGATTTTCCACTTACTTGTATCCATGGGATGGATAGTTTGCACCTCATACGGACGAAGTATTCTGAGATAAGGTTCCCCAATCACTTTTGTTTCAGAATTATAGTCCATCCAAATAAAATCGAATGCTCTTTTTGAAATGCCCTTGTGAGTCAGGCTTTTATCATAACAATCTCCCGGAGTAAAGATATATTTTTGCAGATGCGGAATTTGGATATCGTCACTTTCAAAAACTTTATATTCATATTGTTCCAAAGCAATAAACGGACCGCAAAGCTCGACTGCTTTTTTCGCCGCAACAATATATGAATCATCTGCACCCAAAGGTCTTTTTTCAAGATCAATTTGTTGTTCTAATTTTCGAGGAAAATTATCATAAAGAACGGGATCATTCCTGACGGTAGACATACTAGACGATTTATTCAGATAATCAAAGATGTTTAAATAATGATAATCGGCAAACGATAAGATCAGTGTTGCCGCGGCGAGAATCCATACTCTTTTTCCCTTAACGAAAGGTTTGACCTTTTGGAGAACAAAAGCGAAGATCAATAAAGTTATTCCAACCCCCACAAAGATCAATAACAAAAATCCGGTATCGCTTTCACAACGTACACGATCGCTGAACTTGGTGCAATTTTTCAAATCTTTATCGCCGAAAATAATGAAAAAAATCGACAATAAAATTGCCAGCCCTGTCCCCGCCTTAAGAATTCTCGTCATGCGATCGGCTGAAGAAATAACATAAAAATTGAAAAAAGAGAGAACAAAAATAGATAAACAAAAAATTTGATCGCTCCCGTATGAGCGAAAAATTCCCAATAAACTTACAAGAGCTATCAAAAGATCCATCAAAACTATAAAGCGATCGGTCAGTTTTAAATATTTATCTCTCAGAAGCAGTACGCCAAAAACAAAAGAAAAAACGATGAAAGAAATGAAAAATATAAAACCAAGAACGCTAAAAGGAGAAACTTGACCTTTTGAAAAAGACATCGGGAGGAAAAACATGCTTGAGTAATAAAGAAGCGCAAAAGAACCCGCCAAACTTAACCCCGCAGTTATTTTATTCAAATAACTATTTATCGGTTTTGTCTGATCGGTATCCGATTTTATTATTAGCGCTATGTTACAAAGAACAAAAAGCAATAAAACCACCGTGCAATAAATATCATAATTATTCGGTCTGTATTCGACAAAATCGTTTCTGAGGTAGTTCAGAAAAAGAAAGAAAAAACAAAGATCAAGAACGATCGCCAGATATTTTAATTTAAAGATATTTTTTAACATAAGTTTGTCAATGTATTCTATCACAATGCGATAATTGAATAAGAATTTTTTTATTCTACTTTTTTAGGATGACCGAAATATCGAACTCTATCCCATTCAATATGATAAGTTTTATCTTTCCAAAGACTCAACCTTAATACTGAATTTCCGCACTGCTTGTACGAAGGAAATGTTTGAACTGGGCTCGACCAACAAGTAACTCCGCCCTGAGAAGTCATTCCACATCCTCCGCCTAGAGATGTTTTAGGATTTTCAATGTGACAAAATGACGGCGTGGGAACTATGCTAAACAACAAGCAGCCTATTACCGTTTCGAACAGAACAAAAATTCCGAGAATCTTACATAATTTTCGAATTTTATCGGATCGCACGGCCCTTATGATCAAAAAGACCGTTAAATCGAAGAATGCCGTTAAAAATAGCAGTGAAACAACTATTACTGCAGGTTCGGGCATATGAAAAATTATGGAAAGAATCACCGTCGGTAAAACCGATAATACATATATGACCGGAGATAGGATAATGCATCCAATAATGCACAATAAAGTTATTTTTATTTTCATTTTATTGATGTTTTTTCCTCATTTAAGTAAACTTTCACGTCTCCGACCAGCCAATTTTTTGTACGATTCCATTCAATATGCAAGGTTTTATTTTTCCAATTGTTTAAATCCAGAATTGAATATCCGCACCTCATGGAAGGTCTTTCATAATTTGACGAAAATGTTCTGCAAAATGTCGGGGTAGGAATAACGCTGAATGCCAGCGTATAAGCTAAAAATAAATATATAAAAAATATCATAGAAACAGGAGTCAACTTGTTTATTTGGACTGCTTTCACGATCACGTAAAGAATGAGATTGATGAACAATATCATGAATAAGATCAACACCAACATCACCACAAGCGGAGGAAATCCGAAAAAAGGAATTTTGTTTGAGAAAACCCCCGTCAGAAGGATTATTACGGGAAAAAATGCGATCAATCCGATGACACACTGCAATATTTTTTTTATTTTCATATATTCATAATAACACAGCACACCAACATTCCCTGTGGAAAGAAAAAGTTCGACGTTTGCCGAACTTTTTTCTCTGGCTTTTAGAATTATTCTATCGTTTTCAGTTCATCTTTTATCTTTTCCTGTTCCTCCGTAGGCAGAGAAACAAAACTGTTTTTGGTATTTCCATGCGAAATATCGGCATCCAGTAATTTTTCCTTTGGGTACGCTTCTTTGAGAGCTTTTACTCTTTCGTCATTGTCCGCCAATGCTTTCAAGTCAGCCGGGTTCATATTTTTATCGGTGGAAAGGAGTTTACTTGCTGTGTAGAACGAATTAAGTGTGTACCAATCTTCTGTTTCGTTGTAGCGGGTGGCGAGGAGGTAGGTGCTCCCTTCTTTTAGCAAGTACGAATCGGCGCTTCTATTTGGTGTCGGATTATCATCCGCCACCGTATACAAAACACCATTTTTATATCCGCCGAACTGATCGACGGTAACGGTGCCATGGAGATCGCCTTTGATGTTGGAGACGACTTCGACTTTGAATTGCGTTTCGGGGGTAGCAAAGCGGGATTTTGTTCCTTCCTGTTTGATTACTCTGCCGATGAAGACATTGTGCGAAGATCCGAGGAGAATGTCGTCTTTGGCGTAATCGGCGGCGTAAGAAGGTTGAGATATGGAAACCATCGGCGGTTTGTTTGATTTTGCGTTGATAGTAATTCCGACAAAAGAGAATATTGCAATCACTGAAATGAAAGGTAGTATTTTTTTGTAGAACATGGTTATGTTGTAATTTATTTAAGTAATTTTTTAATTGTGTCTGGGATCATATATAGGATATTCCTGCGTTCCAAAAATTATCGTCCGAAAAGGAAACCCAAGTTGATGATATATCCATTCCATATGATAACCAAAGTTTCCTACGACAGGTTGACCGGAAATTTTTCTAAATGCTAAATCTCCATAATACCAAAACGCTGAATAACTGAGACGAAAAAAAGATACTTTGTGACATTCATTAACTAATATTTTTCTGCAAGAAAGAGGAATCCGAACCTGAGAGGGATTAGAATCTCCTGAATACGTGCAGATAGAACGAATTAATGGATCTTGGCAAAACGTCGGCGTAGGATAAATGCCAACAAACATCAATACTGGTGACGTAGCAATAAAGAAAAATATTATTACTAATAATCTTTTAAGTTTTTTATTCATATTTTTAATCACCCCACATGTAGTTATAATCCACCTCATCCTGATTACCAAGAAAATCTTGCTCCTCAATGCCTGCAGCGTAATACATAACGTTAGATAAATAGCTATGTGCTAACCCTAACGCATGCCCAATTTCGTGAGAAATCACTGTTATTTTTTGAACACTATTTAAATCTCCCATAAAATATGTATTCATTTCAATTGAATCGGGAGAACTGGGCACAAAAGACCATAAAGCATTATAAAAGAGATCGGGTTCGTAAACAGCAGAAACCTGAACCTGGGGAGTTGATGTTGAGTTTTGATAGATATTTATTTTACCCAAACCGTTCCAAAGTAAAGTAGAAGATGCCCACTCATCTGGATATGGATGAGTACTATTTAACCAATCCCATCCTAATGTTTTATTACTTTCATTAACTGAAAAAATCTTATTTCCGTTATTATCAACATTTATATAATGAGGGTAGGCTAAGGAATCGCTACACCATGTCAACCAAACTGAACAATTTGTGCCATTTCCGTCCCAATAATTCCACTCAGCATGTAAATCATGTGTTAATGTTTTATTATCTACCCCATAACCACTGTTATTAGTTATAGTACTTGCAGAAATACTTGCGGGGTCATAATCCGCAGCATTTGCATCTTCCATTATAAAGCCATCTACATTATCAAATAATCGCGATGAGGTGATTCTTACTTCGCCCCCCTGTAATTCAAAACCTGTATCGTTATCTCTCAAGTCGGAAAAATCAACATACGTGCTTACGTATGATCGAATCCCAACTTCGTTATTATGAATATCAGACCCAAGAATTTGAACGGGGGAATTTACACCAGCAGGAAAAACATTTGGATTCAGAGAGTCCGATGCATTTATTCCATAATCCATTCCTGTAATTTCAGAATCTCTAATTAAAAGCGTTCCGTCGATTTGGTTTATTCCATATATTGTTCCATTACTTATATCAATATGTTGCACAGTAAGGTCCCCGCTGTTCACCAAAGTCGAATCATCGCTTCCGCCATACTTTATGTCCGCATAAAGAATTATAGTGGTTCCGCTCAAATTTGTCGTAATGCCTCCCCAATCCCCCGCACTCGGCGAAGTAGCCGAACTATCACCATTTGTATCTCCTCCCACCGTATCATCTTTCAGCGACGTAAAATAAACTTTTTTATCTGTTGAAGTCGATGTGCCGTCAACCCCCAAGTATCCGTTTACTGTCAAACTACTTGAGGTAGCGGTATCAAACTTTAGAATAGTGCTTGAACCGACAAATAATTGTTTTCCTGAATCCACAGTAACCTCTCCTCTGACAACCCACACACCACCGTTCAGTTGTTTATTTACCGGAATAATATGTCCCTGAAGAACCTTCACGGGAGAAGATGTCGCATATAGCCAATCGCTGAAATCCACATAATCACTCACCTCATTGTTATGATCCCCGCTCGGATTGTACTTCGCATTGTACGGCCCGCTTGCACTTCCCCAATAGTTATTCGTTGCGGTAGAAGACGCATAGGTGGTGTTGTAAAACGCCTTGCTTCCGTTCCCAAAGATCGAGCTTCCGGTAATATTCGTCGTTCCATACCCGTGTCTGATACCATAAGAGTAGCCGTTGGAGATTGTGGAGGATGCAATATTGTATGTTCCGCCGTTGTTATAGATGTTAGCAGCGTAATAATCGCCCCCACCGTAACGCACGGTCGCGTAGGAAAGATTGACGGTTCCGTTTGAGGCGGTCGTAATATATCCCCAATTGCCTCCCTCGGGAGTGGAGGTTGCTGAACTGTCAGTATCGTTTAATACATCATCTTTAATTGAAGTGAAGTAAATTTGGTGGGTTGAATCTCCATTTGCCGTCAATGCTGCATTGTAGCCGACTTGCAGATATGCAGAGTTGTTTTCGAATTTTACCACTGCGCCGGGACTGACCGTGAGAGTATGCCCGTAATTTACGGTGAATCCGCCCGAAATAATGTAAGGCAATCCGTCGGCGGTCCATGTGGTACTTGCGCCCGTCGATCCGGTCATGATGAAGCCGCGTTTTCCATAGCCGGATTCAGAATTAGTATTTCCCGAATGTGTAAACGAAAGACCGCTTCCGAAATAAAAAATTCCGGCTGCGGTTGCATTATTGGAAAAAGTCGAGCCGGTTATGGAAACGGTTCCGCTAGATACGGCGTTAATTCCGTATGTTCCACTGTCAACTATGGTGCTCGTCGCGACATTCAAGATGCCGCTTGATTGCAGTATGCCGCTTGCCGAGCTTGAAGCGATGGTGGTGTTCTCGACATTAAAAGTACCGCCGTAGTTGTATAGATTTCCGTAGGTATAGCTTCCGCCATAACGAACGATGGCGTAATGGAGATTTACTTGTCCTCCAGTCCATACTTGTATTCTTCCCCAGTTGCCGGGTTGTACGGGAGCGGAAACTCCGTCAGTATCACCTCCCGCATTATCGTCTTTGTAGGAAGTGAAATAGATTGATGAGGTGGCGGTACCGATCGCGTTTACGGTACCGTTTACGTACATTGAGGTAGTGGTCGATCTGAATTTTATGATAACGCCGGGATCAATGGTGAGGGTGACGCCGGAATTTACCGAAATGTCATTTTGGATGATGTAGACGCCTCCGGCGGTGGTCCAGGTGGTGTTCGAAGCGATGCTGGCGGTGATGTTGGTGTCGGCGAAGACGCTGGTCGGAGCGAGGGCTCCGGCGAATAGGATGAGAAAAAGTGAGAGTAATAAACCGCTACGAATTTTATGCATAAATTTATGATAACATAGTGAATAACGAATAGCCTGTGGAAAGAAAAAGTTCGACGTTTGCCGAACTTTTTCTTTCCACAAAAAATATTTGAGCTATTCGGTTGTTGACGCTTGTGTGGCTGACTCCTGTTCTTTTGACGGAAAAACGCCAGATTTTATTTGTTCCGCTTCAGCTCTTATCTTTTCTTGTTCATCCACAGGGAGAGACTGAAAACTGTTGAGGGTGTGACCACTTTTTATATCTGACTGCATTAAGATTTCATCTGGATAAGCGGTGAGAAACTGCTTTACGACATCATTTCTCCATACTAATTCTTTTAATTTACCGGTATCTAAATTTTCATCATCAGTGATAAGAGTTCTAGCTTTAGAAAAGGTCAAAAGAACGTATTGTTCAGATTCTTTTTTGTAACCTGTCGCGAGAAGATAAGTGGAACCAACATTAAGTAGGGATAATTTATCACTGACGGTTTGCCCAACTATATCACCTTCCATAGTATACAAAATACCATTTTTATATCCAGCCATTTGTGTCACTGTTATGTTTCCCCTTAGTTTTCCTTTTATATTATCAATAATTTCTACTTCAAATTGGGTAGTTTCACTCCCGAATTTATCTTTACTACTACCGGATTGTTTTATTATTTTCCCAACAAATATATTCGTCGAAGCGCCAACAATTTCTGTATTTCTTTCCGCGTTAAAAGCCAATTGAGGAGAGACGATTTTCTTCACGATTGGCAGTTTAATGCTGTTTGTCCTCAGACCAACGACAACAAAAACACTGACAAAAACAATTCCAAAAGCTATATATTTTATGTTTTTCATATTTTTTCTTTTATTATTTAAGGCCATTTATAATAGTAATCTGCCCTATCTTGTCCACCAAGAGTAGTTTGTGAAGATTGATATGCATAAAGTATATTTCCAGAGTAGCTCTCTAAAAGACCGAGTGCATGCCCAAGCTCATGAGTTGCTGTATTTTGTATCTCCTCATTTGTATCATCATATAATTGATTCCGATTTAAAGAAATAGTATCATCATCAGAATTCCACCAAGCAATATATCCACTATAAGGCGGCTCCGAAGCTTCGACGACAGAAACAGTTAAATCAACTCTTCCCGTGCTTGTTGAGATGTTTATCTCTCCCCCCGCATTATTCCACGTATTAATCGCTGCGTTCCACTCACCATAGTATTCTTCGGCATCTCCGCTCCATTTAATTTCTTGACTTCCATAAACAGAAGAAACAGAGTTTGTGTAGTGTACTACATCACTCCACTGTATGAAATTCACAAGGTCGGTTATTTCATCCCCCAGCCCGCCCGGATTTTGAGTTAAATGATATGGTCCGGTCTCATCCCCCCAAGAATTGTTTTGAGCATTTACTACTGAGGCAGTTAAGTTTTTTACCGCATAATCCGAATTTCCATTAAATATGTTCTGTGAACACGTCAAAGTGCCGGCATGATAATCGATGCCGATATAAGTATAAGTAATTCCGCTGTCTGTGATAGTATTTGACCCGCCGTTCAGGTATATTCCGGTCGGACTTAGTGTAACATCAGAATTTGTCAGAGATAATGTTCCACCCTGATTTTCCAAAGCGGTAGTATTGTCCTCAAATCCTGCGTATCTGATAAGCACATTATCCATTGACGCGCTGCCTCCGCTGTTTATTTTTATTGATTTCCAATCTCGTAAATGAGAAACCGTGGCAGTTCCGTTTACATTAGTGTCTCCTCCAACGTTGTCGTCATTTATCGAGGTAAAGTATATCCGATCATTTGCTGTTCCATCCGCATCGAGAGTTCCTTCTATTATAAAGCCTGAATCGGTTCCATCGAATTTCACAACAACGCCCGGGTCTATGGTTAGAGTTACTCCGGAATTTATTGTTACGCTTCCGAATATGGCATATACTCCATCTTCCCATGTTGTTGAAGATGAAATGTTTCCATAAATTACATGCGTTCCAGCCGCATAAGTCGGTAATTCCGTCGTTTCTGTTGCAACATCTGAATATCCTGACCAATTACCAGCACCATCAAAAGCGAGAACCCTGAATCTGTATGTCGTGCTTGCAGTAAGTCCGGTATCGCTATATTCGCTTACGGTTGAAGTGGCGACAAAGGAAAAATCGGAGCAGGACGATCCCGAACACCGCTCCACTCGGTATCCCCCCATTGAACGGTTGTCAGTAGAATCGGACCAGTCGAGATCAATCTGGGAAGAAGATGTGGAACTTGCGGTCAGATCTTCAGGATCGGAGGGGGCAATGATATCAGGAATAGTTGGATTATACGTAAGAAATGGCACAAAACTCACATAATCACTCACCTCATTGTTGTGATCACCTGTCGGGTTATACTTCGCGTTATACGGTCCGCTTGCACTTCCCCAATAGTTATTCGTTGCGGTAGAAGACGCATAGGTGGTGTTGTAAAACGCCTTGCTTCCGTTCCCAAAGATCGAGCTTCCGGTAATATTCGTCGTTCCTCCTCCGTGCCTGATGCCGTAAGAATACCCGCTTGAGATCGTTGAAGATGATATGTTGTATGTCCCGCCGTTGTTGATGAGGTTGGAAGCATAATAGTCGCCTCCGCCGTATCGTATGG
>JALNYN010000039.1 GCA_023229825.1 Minisyncoccota bacterium | reverse complement strand
GGCTCTGTCTTTTCCTTCAGTACTACAACCATGTGAAAAAGCACCGAGGCCTCGGTATGAATGGGTTAACGCCCATAGAGAAACTGTGGGAAAGAGCAAGTGTAAACTTGACGCTGCAATCCTACAATAATTGACAAAAAGTATATATTGTAGTATACTTGATATAGCGATATAAACGCTATCTCTATGCATAAATTCACCGATAAAACCGGAAAAATATATATTTTCTTCATGTCGCTCGCGATCTCGCTGTTCGCTTTTTCAGCGTTCGCCTCAAGACCGAGCGTGCAGACGACTTCCGTGGCTGCGGTCAGCGGAAGCTGTGCGGCTCTGCAGGGTTATGCCAATACCAACAACACCGCCGGATACTCCCGATGGTTTGAATTGAAAGAACTCAATAAGAATATGAAACCGGTAACGGTCGGACAATCCGGATCTTGGTTTGGTTTCGGGGGCGGCAATAATAACACCGGTTATTATCAATCCGAAGCAAAAGCTCTTACTCCTGACACCGACTATGTTTATCGCGCCGTTGCTCAAAACAACGAAGGGATCGCTTATGGACAAGAGGTATCTTTCAGAACAAAGTCGCTAGAATACGTAAGCGATTCTTTTAACGGCTGTTCGGAATATGTACCGATGACCACGAACAGAAATGTTATTTTTAACGTCGATACCGGCGCGGTAATTCCGGCAGGTCCTTCTTCTTTGAGCCAAGGAAGCCAGAATTACACTTATCAAAACCAAACACCCCTTTACTCCAGTCCTCAATATAATTATAACGCTGCCGCCAACTCACACCACTCTGTGACTTCGCTGCCTGCGACCAACGTGGGGAACACGACCGCTACGCTGAACGCGCGCGCAAATGCAACGCAAAACACGCTGCAATATGGCCGCTTCATTTGGGGAAGATCCGCCGGAAATTTGGCAAATACTACGCCGCGAGTTGCGTTAGGGTCAGGAGCATCGCTCTATTTGAGTCAGCAGATCTCCGGATTAACTCCCGGAACCACTTATTATTATAAACCGGTGGTCGACGATCAATTCGGTGCCGTGGAAGGCGCGCTATACAGTTTTACCACCTCCGGAACCGCTCCGACATCATCGGGTCAGTCGAGTTCTTATGTTGATTCCGGCCAGATCGCTTATAATTCCACTCCGGTAAAGGGCGGTGTGGTCGTTTCCACAACCAACCCTCTGCCCAAACACGACACGACTGCCTCAGCGGGCAAAAAAACCGATGTTCTTGCGGATAATAGGGCGATATCAGCCGGCGACAATACCGCAGCCGCGGCTTTAGCTTCGAGATCTTTCTCTATTTTTCCGAAGACTTTCGAAGATTGGTTTACGATCATAACTCTCCTTTTCCTTTTTGTGATGGCCTATTTTTTGTGGAATTTTTACATGCAGAAAAAAGAAGAGGCTTTGGAGTATGCCGGAGTTCCCAACATATTGGCGACCCCCGAGGATGTTCCCCAAAAACCGATAAAAGCTGATGTTCATCCGCGAAAATACGTAAAGGACCCGTTTTATGGCAGCAACAAAGAACCGCTTTCCGAGGTATTGCCGATCAAGGACCAAGAAACACCCGTCGGTTTGGATGTAAACACCACCAAAGGCGCTCCGCCGGATAATTTGCCCGTCTAACAGTAAGAAAATAGAAAATAGAGAATGGAAAATAGAAAGATTAACTATTGCATCGGAATCTTTCTGTTTTTATATTTCATATTTTTCTATATAATCAAACCATGCCGCAGAAATACGTATCAAAAAGTCTTGAAGACACAAAACAAATAGCGGAAGCTTTTGTGGAAAAACTGTTGAAAACCCGGGGAAAAACCGGTGGAAAAGCTGTGGTTATTTTGCTTGAGGGTAATCTTGGTTCGGGAAAAACGACGTTTGTGAAGGCAGTGGCGGAGATATTGGGGATCAAAAAAAACATCACCAGTCCGACATTTGTGCTGGAAAAGGTATATAAGATCGCGAAGAACGAAAAATTCTCTCAGATGGTACACATTGACGCCTATCGGCTTTCCGGAGCAAAAGACTTGGACCTGCTCGGCTGGGGAGAAGTGGTGGAAAACCCGAAAAATCTCGTTTTTGTAGAATGGCCGGAGATCGTAGACGGCGTTTTTCCGGAAAACACACCCAAAATATGTTTTGAATTCGTTGATGAGAACACAAGAAATTTGACTTTTAGTTTATAAATGATATAATATAAACAGAGCTTTCAAAACAAGAAGCGCGCTCTTGATGGCGAAAAAGACCCCCTTATCGTAAAGTAAGGCAGGGCAAGGTTCAAACTTTATCAACTTTTGGAGAGTGTCATGCGATAAAGCAATGAAAAACCGGGAGTCTCGGTCCCTGCGCATAACTGGGAACAGGTTAAAGAAAAGGTATTTTTCTGTTAAAAGGGTGGACCATTCCCTTGCAATGCGGATCAATACGAAGAGTAATATCTTCCCTGTGGTAAGAAAAAACTTTTCTTTTTAATAAGGCGGCTCTAAACGAGCCACCTTTTTTGTATACATGATACCGTCGTCATGCCGGACAAGGATCCGGTATCCACGTCGTCGTTATGGAGGCTTCATTATAAAATATGATTTTTGTGATATTATGAATGCATGCAACAACGAAAAAAACTGGTCTTGCTCGATATGCATGCGATACTCCATCGCGGGTATCATGCGCTGCCGGACTTTGTTTCTACAAAAGGCGAACCGACGGGGGCGCTCTATGGGCTTATGGCGCTTTTGTTCAAGATGTCGAAAGAATTGGAACCGGATTACATTATCGCAGCATACGATCTTCCCGAGCAGACGTTTCGGCACAAAGAGTACAAAGACTACAAAGCGGGGCGCGCAAAGACAGATGACGCGCTTATTGCGCAGATCATTCGTTCGCGCGATCTCATCGACGCATTCGGTATTGAACGCTATGAACTTGCCGGTTTTGAGGCGGACGACGTGATCGGAACGGTTGCGGAAGAAGTGAAGAAACGGGGCGATATGGATGTGATCATCGCTTCAGGCGATATGGATACCCTGCAGCTTGTCGACGACAAAGCGGTGCGCGTGTATACTTTGCGAAAAGGAATAAGCGATACGGTTTTGTATGATGAAAAAGCGGTTTTTGAACGGTATGGTTTCAGACCGGAATTTTTAACGGATTATAAAGGGCTCGCGGGAGATGCGTCTGACAATATTCCCGGCATTGTCGGTATTGGAGAAAAAAGCGCGACCACTCTCATTCAGGCGTTCGGTTCTCTGGAAAATATTTATACACAACTCAAAAAAGACGAAAGCGCACTGGTGAAAGTCGGGGTCAAGCCGAGGATCATCGGTCTTTTAAAAGAGGGAGAAGAGGAAGCGATGTTCTCGAAAGCGCTGGCGACCATAAGGCGCGACATAAAAATAGATTTCAAACTGCCGAAGAAACAATGGAAAGACGAGATAGATCGCGAATCGGCGGAGAAAATTTTGTATGATCTCGAATTCAGGACGCTGCGGGCGAGATTGCCTGAGATATATGGTCAAACTGACAAGGTTGTGGAAGAAGAGGTTGAAGAAATAGTTGTTTCGGACGACGAACTTCGCAAAACTTCGATCGCGCTTTGGCTGTTGAACTCGGAAATGACGAACGCGAGCGTTGAGGATATCCTTGAATTTTCACACAAGAACGATTTTGAAAGCGCAAAAAACTGGATATTTGAAGAACTGTCGGCGCGCGGGCTCTCAAATGTTTATAATGATATCGAACTCCCCTTGATACCGATCATCTCTGAAATGGAGAAAACAGGTATCCGGGTGGATGTGGAATATTTGAAAAAACTTTCCGAGGAGTATCACGAAAAGACCGCGATCTACGAGAAAAATATCTACGAACACGCCGGCGGAGAGTTCAATATCAATTCTCCGAAACAGCTCGGCGATATTATTTTCGACAAAATGAATTTAACCGCGAAGGGGCTGAAAAAAACCGCCGGCGGAGCGCGTTCTACGAGAGAATCAGAGCTTGAAAAACTGCGCGGGTCGCATCCGATCATCGATGAGATACTCAATTATCGCGAACTCCAAAAACTCCTTTCGACCTACATCGATAATATTCCCGCTATGGTCGCCGAGGACGGACGGCTCCACACCACCTTTATCCAGACAGGAACAACGACCGGACGCATGTCGTCCAACAATCCGAATTTGCAGAATATTCCTTCGACCGCCGGATATGGTTTGGCGGTGAGAAATGTGTTCGTGGCGGAAGACGGCTTCCTTTTTGCCTCACTCGACTATTCCCAGATCGAAATGCGGGTACTCGCCGCGCTTTCGGAGGATGAGTTATTAACGGACACGTTCCGTATTGGAAGCGATATACACGCGTCAGTCGCGGCGCATGTGTTCGGCATTCCTGAGGCGGAGGTCACGAAAGATATGCGAAGAAAAGCGAAGGTGATAAACTTCGGCATTATTTACGGCATGGGAGTCACCGCTCTGCAGAAAAATTTGGGAGGAACGCGCGCCGAGGCGGAAGAATTTTATAACAATTATTTTGAAAAATTCCCGAAGATCTCTTCTTATTTCGAAAAAGTGAAAAGGGAAGCGCTCCGGAACGGCTATACGGAAACCTTGTTCGGACGAAGGCGGTATTTTCCCGGTTTGGAGTCGCATATTCCGTATGTCCGCGCGATGGCGGAACGCATGGCGATGAACGCGCCGATACAGGGAACGGCGGCAGATATCGTGAAATTCGCCATGATACAAACCCACAAAGAACTGGAAGAAAAGAATTTTTTGCACGATGCGCGCATGCTGCTGCAGGTGCACGACGAACTCATTTTTGAGATCAAAGAAGACGCATGGAATACCGTTATTCCCATTATTCAGAATGCGATGGAACACGCCTGCGCGATCGAGGTACCGCTGACGGTCAGCGTGGCAAAAGGGAAGAAGTGGGGAGAGCTAATGAAGTATCAGGGGTAAGTATCGGTATCAGGGACGAACGAGCGATCTTTTCTATCATAAAAATAAACCGGCATCGTCGGTCTTTTGTCGTTCCTGATACTGATACTTACCCCTGATACTTATTCGACGATATCTCCGGGATTGAAATGTTCGCTGGCGAACATTTGCGCCCTTTTTTCGAGGAGGCCGCAGATCTCTCTGCGATTCATGTTTATCGGCTGATGATAGCGGTCGGTGAGTTTTTTGTTGATGTCTTTTACGGAACGAAGGCCTTTTTGGTAACATTCCAGATATAAAACCATGCCGATATTTTCCGGCAGCATGTTTCTTTCGTGTTTGTTTTGTATTTCCGGTGTCTTTTCCATATATTGCAGTATAATCCGTTCAGTAGAAAAAAGAAACCCCGCAAAAGCGCAATGCGCTCGCGGGGTTAAAATTCAGTTTTCTTTTATTTATATTGGAGCTCAAACCGCGCTTTGAAATGGCGGAGTGTTTTTTCCTTGCCATGCGTACAGACCGCGCGCGGGATAAAATCTCTTTTGTTATGGAGATTTTTGATGCAATCCGCCGCGTAGAACAGATCTTCGATCTCATATTTGTTCCGCGGGATCGCTATTCGCACATAATTGAACGGAGGGAATGTTTCTTTTCCGGTTTTCGGATCATACGTTCCGAAAGCAAAAGCGCCGAGTTCGCATAAACGCGGGCCATTTAAAAGAAGCAGGGCAGTCAACGAAATACCGCCGAAATCCTCGCGTCTCATTAAAGTACCCTCGTAGAATTTATCCACGTCAAGATACACCGCATGTCCGCCGAATGGTTTTACTACGGGAATACCAAGTTCATCCAGATAATCGCCGAACGCACGTACTTGAAGTATCCGACTATCCAGATATTCCTGTGTTACGACTGTTTTGAGTCCTTCAACTACTATCATAATATCGCGTCCGGACATTCCGCCGTAGGTCGGATGCGCTTCGGTACAGATCTGATGATCGCGCAGGTTATCCAAAATGTCGGGATACTCTTCAAATAATACGGTTCCTTTTTTGACACACAGCGCGCCGCCCATATTCGCAAGACCGTCTTTTTTGAGCGAAATAGTGAAGCCGTCGCACAGACTGAACATTTCGTGAACTATTTCAGGAATAGTGGACCTTTGCCGTTCATTTTCCTTAATGAACCATGCGTTTTCCGCAAACCGACAAGCATCCAAGAAAAAAGGTTTTTTGAATTTATCGCACCATCTTCTTATATCGGCTATGTTCTCAAGCGAAACAGGTTGCCCTGCCATCGTGTTGTTTGTTACTGTGCAGTAGACGAGTGGTACATTCTCGGTATTCAGAGTCCTGAACAGTTTTGTTGTGTCAATATTGCCTAGAAAAAAATGATCATTTACCGATACAATATCCAGCGCTTCGATCCCGTTCATCTCAATATTGGCATGCGTGGTATCAAAGTGTCCGTTGCTTGGAATTATCAGACCTTTTTTTCCGCGGCCGATCTGGGTGAAAAGCGCGTGTTCTGCGGCGCGGCATTGATGAAACAGGAAAATTTCCCATTCCGCATCATCGCCGAGAAGCGTGATACCGAACGTCTTTTCAAACTGCTCCAATAATTGCTCATAGCCCCAGTTCGTTCCATACGCTTCGTCGCCCAAAAGGGATGCGGCGAGCTGTTCAATGGTCGGTGTGGTCGTGCCGGAATCGGAAAGAAAGTCCCCGACTGTGAATTTGGAAGGGAATTGGAATACGTTCCAACCTGCCTTTATCGCAGCCGCGAGACGGTCTTCTTTGGTGCATGGCGTATGAAATCGCACCGCGCTGTTTACGTATGCACGGTGTTGGTGTTTTGGGGTGAACTCGGTGAGTTGGGTAAATTTATTCACTTATTGTCTCCGTTTTTCAAAGTGCCACTTTGTATTTCTGATGTTAAACTAACAGAGAAATACACATTTGTAAACCCCCTTTAAACAAACAAAAACCCGCCTGCTGTAAATTCTAGCATATGCTAGAATTTACAGCAGGCGGGTTTTTGTTTGAAAATTATGTCTTTTTTGTCTCTATACTGTTGACTTTTCCATATGCTTGCCCCCGATACTCCATTCGGGCATAATAGGGGTATGTTATATGCCGTCTATGGAACGGAGATCGATAAGGCTCGCGCAAAAAAAGATGCGCTGGTGGCTTCGTGCAGGAAACAGCGGCCGGATGCGGAATTTTTTGTGATAGATAATGAGAATTTTTCCGAAAGCGCTCTCGAAAGCCTGTATTCTTCTCAGGGGCTTTTTGTAAAGAAGCACATCGTCGTGCTTGACCGCGTATTTCCGAGAAAAAAAGTTAAAGAAGGAGAAGAAGAAACAAAAAAAGAAAACAAAGACGCGGTAAAAGAAAGCATTTTGTCGGCATTTCCGATGATCGCTTCGTCGGAAAGCGTGTTCATTCTTTTTGATGAAGGTTTTGATGCAAAAACGCTTGTTTTGGTGAAAAAATACGCGAAAGACAGCTACGTTTTCGGAGAAAAGAAAGAAAAAAAAGGATACAGTGAAAATATCACTTTTTCCATTTCCGATTCATTTGCTTCCAAGGATAAACGCGGGGCGTGGATACAGTATCAAAAAGCGATCCGTCAGGGAATAGCGCCCGAAGCGATTTATGGGGCTCTTTTTTCATCGATAAAAATGATGCTGCTCGCCAAAAAAACAAAAAGCGCCGAAGACGCCGGGGCGAATCCTTTTCCGTATAAGAAAGCGAAAAGTTTTGCCGGAAATTATACCGAAAATGACCTTAACGAGATGCTGACAAAATTAAACAAACTCTATCACAGCATACGAATGGACGGCGGAGAGCTGGAAATTTTACTCGAAAAGTTTTTGCTGGAAAAATAGTTATATAAAAGAGCTTCAATCGAAGCTCTTTTGTTTGTGATCAGTAATCTATTATCTGCGTTATGCCGCTTCCTTCTCTGGCTTATCCATTTCCTCCCAATCTTTTTTTATCTTCAAAAGTTTTCTCATTTCCTCCAAATCCGCCTCTGATTCAAAGAAAGGATTTTTTCTTTCCTCAGTGGGTATTCGCTCTCCTAATTCTCTCTTTTCCTCAACATAGGCATTATCTTTCAAATCCGTTTCATCTAAAGACCTTTCCACTCCATCCAAATGCTTTTCCCTTAAGATAAAATACGGGCGGCCGTGTTCGTCATTCGGTTGAAAAACTTTTATTTCATAAAGCTTTCCTTCGATCCTTATCCCTTCTGAGAATGCTTCTTTGACTATGGCGATATCTTCCGGTGTAGCGGTGACTCCCGGAGTGTGATTATGATCGTGCACAAGGATCCTATCAAGGATCTCTTGAGCTTCCGGCGGAACATCTTTCATCTCATGTATTTCGCTTCTATACGCTTCCGAATGAAAATTAGGAACCATTTTTTTGTTTTTTTAATTATTAAAAAGTTTTTTCACAAGTCATTGTTATCTCGTCATTCCGGACTTATCAGAAATCCACGTCTTCTGTTTTGTAACAATATGGATCCGGGTCTCGGCCGGGAGACAATGAATAGCCATCGAAGCAGTCTAATAATGAAATTATACTCGCCCTAAAATTTTAAGCAAGAAAGAAAAACGAAGCGGAATTCGAGAATTCGGGTCCCCATTCCCGAATCGAATTCACATATTTGATTGTGGCTTAGTGGCCGCTTATATATAATGTATTTATGAAGGTTTAAATTTTTGAATTTGAACTGCTTATTTTTTTATAAATCACTTTATGTTTCAAAAACTTCTCCGCGATGTTTCCGACGGCGTTTTGTTTATGTGGGACAAAAAAAATATCGGAATTTTGTTTTTTATATTATCGGTTTCGATCATTTCCATTTTTGCATACAATACATCGGCGGCCGGAGGGGGTACCTGTACCGGTTTTACTCTTACGCTCGCCAACAATAAAACGAGTTATACCCAGGGGCAAACGCTGACGTACACGTACGCTTGCGCCTCCGGTTACGCGACGTATGTTGAAGTTCAGTATGTAAAACCCGACAGCTCCGTCTTTGTCTATCACAGGAATTCGAATCCTAGTATTACCACGAGTACTATGTCGATGGGCACTTCAAGCTTATCTCCGGGGAATTATACTCTGCGTGCTTGTTTCAGTACTGATACTGGCTGTTCGGATCTGGCGGGATCGATAGCATTTAACATCATCGACACCGTTCCGCCCACTTCTCCGACATGGTTAACAGCGGAGCCATATTCTGCTTCGCGGATAAATGTTTCTTGGGGAGGTATGACTGATAACGTCGGGGTAACGAGCTACAAGCTGAAACGCAACGGAACCATCATTTATACGGGTAGCGATCCTGTGTATTCCGATATAAATCTTTCGGAGGCAACGTCGTATAGCTATAGCGCGAGCGCGCAAGATGCTGCGGGAAATTCGTCTTCTTTTTCAACCGCAGTTTCCGCATCTACACTTGACGCCACCGCGCCTTCCGTCCCGGCATCGCTTTCCGTAGAGCAGTTTTTTTCTTCCCAGTTTAATCTCTCGTGGTATGCCTCGACCGACAACGTCGGCGTCGCCGGTTACAAAATATACCGCAACGATGTGCAGATCGGCACAACGGCGACCCCCTCATATTCCGACACCGGACTTTCTGCCGCCACACCGTACACTTATAAAATCGCGGCTCACGACGCTACGGGAAACTTATCCGCTTTTTCAGCTCCGGTTTCCAAGACTCTTCCGGACACCGCTTCGCCTTCCGTTCCATCGCTTTCCGTAGAGCAGTTTTCTTCTTCGCAGCTTAATCTCTCGTGGTCAGCCTCAACTGATAACATCGGCGTCACCGGTTACAAAATATACCGCAACGATGTTCAGATCGGGACGACTGCAACTCTCGAGTATTCCGACAGCGGACTTTCTCCCGCCACATCATACACCTATAGA
>JALNYN010000038.1 GCA_023229825.1 Minisyncoccota bacterium | reverse complement strand
TAAAATTTTGACGGAATTTCGTCGTGGTACTTTTGATTGTTTGGTCGGCGTTAATCTTTTGCGTGAAGGGTTAGATTTGCCGGAGGTTACTTTTATCGGCATTTTGGATGCCGACAAAGAAGGATTTCTGCGGAGCGAAACGTCGCTTATTCAGACGATCGGCCGTGCCGCACGAAACGTGGAAGGCAAGGTAATCCTTTACGCCGATCATATGACCGGGTCCATAGAAAAAGCGGTAGGTGAAACGAATCGCCGCCGAAAAATTCAAATGGAGTACAATAAGAAGCACGGCATCACTCCGCAAACCATCATCAAACACATCCATGATATCACCGAGCACCTCGAAAGCGCACATGAAAAAGCCGTCAACGCCAATCTCGTGATCGACGGCGAAGTATTCGGGAAAGAGAAAGAAAAATTATTAAAAGTGAAAAGAAAGCAAATGTCCGCCGCCGTTCGAGAGCTCGATTTCGAAACCGCCGCGATCTTGAGAGATGAAATAAAGTTTATTGAAGGACGAACAGACGGAGAAAATGGAGAATAGAAAATAGATTAAAGAATATGATGACAACGAAAAATCGCTTTGTGATGGAATCCGAAGCGGTTTTTACTTGTCCCGTGGTCGTCCATCGTCCCCCTGATACCGATACTTTTACCCTGATACTCCGTTTGTTATCCCTTTTCTCCTTTTTTCCAACGAGGTATAATAAACGTATCTGTATTAATTAAAAATTACTAAATAAACATATGAACGACAAAGAAGGAAAGTACATTTTGTGGCTATCGGACATCACGAACGACGACGTTAAGTATGTCGGCGGCAAGAATGCCTCTCTTGGGGAAATGTGGAATGCGCTTACACCGCAGGGGATCCGCATACCGAACGCGCTGGTGATGACGGCTTCCGGCTATCGCTACTTCGTGTCGCACACCGGATTGCAGGAAAAAATTGCGGCGGCGCTCGCGGGACTTGATACGAAAAATTTAAAAGCGTTGGCGAAATGCGGAAAGACCATTCGCGAATTGATATTGAAAACTCCATTTCCCGCAGACCTTGAGCAGCAGATACTGGAAGGATACCATAAGCTTTCCGCCGATTCGGGTGAAAAGTTTACCGACGTCGCCGTCCGCTCATCGGCAACAGCGGAAGATCTTCCGGGAGCTTCCTTTGCCGGTGAGATGGAAACGTATTTGAATATTTCCGGCGATAAAAATGTGATGATCGCCGTTCGCAAAGCCATGGCATCCCTGTATACTGATCGCGCCATCTCCTATCGCGCCGATAAAGGGTTCGACAATATGGCTATCGCCTTATCCGTCGGTATTCAGAAGATGGTTCGTTCCGACAAGGGCGCATCCGGCGTTATGTTCACGCTTGATACGGAAACCGGATTCCGAAATGTCGTTGAGATCAACTCTTCTTATGGACTCGGAGAAATGATCGTACAGGGTAAAGTGACCCCCGATGAATTCATCGTATTCAAACCGACACTCGAAAAGGGCTATCCCGCGATCATCAAAAAATCGCTTGGCGGAAAGATGGTGAAAATGATCTACACGACCTCGGGAAGCAAGCCCGTGAAAGAAGTCTCAGTGGAATACGCGGACCGAAAAAGATTTTCACTTACTGATGCGGAGATCCTTGAACTCGCAAAATGGGGAATGGCTATTGAAAAGCATTATACGGAACGATCGGGACATCCGATGCCGATGGACATCGAATGGGCGAAAGACGGCGTTAAAAATGAGCTCTACATCGTACAGGCGAGGCCGGAAACCGTTCAGGCTGAAAAGAAAGGGTTTATTATGGAGGAATACACGCTTAAAGAGTCGAAACCGCACGTCGCGCAGGGTGTTTCAGTAGGAAAAAAGATCGTGACCGGAAAAGCGCGCGTTATCCTTTCCACAGCAAAGCTCGGAGAGTTCAAAGAAGGAGAAATTCTCGTGACGAAGATCACAGATCCCGACTGGGAGCCGATCATGAAGATCGCGAAAGGTATTGTCACTGAAAAAGGAGGGAGAACCTCCCATGCCGCTATCGTTTCGCGCGAGCTCGGAATTCCGGCAGTTGTCGGAGCGGAAGGAGTCCTTTCAAAAGTGAAAACCGGAGACATCATTACTGTCGACGCTTCACTCGGCGACATCGGACGCATCTACAAGGGTGAAATTGCTTTCGATGTAAAGACTTTCGATCTCGGCAACATACCGGAAGTAAAAACGAAGATCTGCTTGAATGTGGGTTCTCCGGAAGGAGCGTTCGGGCATTCATTCTTGCCACATAAAGGCGTCGGACTTGCCCGCGAGGAATTCATCATCATCTCCCACATTCAGGTTCATCCGATGGCACTTATTCATTTCAAAGAGATCAAAGATGCGAAACTGAAAGCAAAGATCGAAAAGATCACAGAAGGATATCCCGACAAAAAAGAATTTTATATCGAGAAACTCGCCGAGGGTATCGCTCAGATCGGCGCCGCATTCCATCCGTATCAGGTCATTGTGCGTTTCTCCGATTTTAAGACGAATGAATACCGGCAGCTCTTGGGCGGCGAAGCCTATGAACCCGAAGAAGAAAATCCGATGATCGGCTGGCGCGGAGCATCCCGCTACGCGCATCCCAATTTCGCCGAAGCGTTCGAGCTCGAATGCATTGCTATCAAACGCGTTCGCGAACAGTTCGGTTTGGAAAATGTCCAGACAATGATCCCGTTCTGTCGAACGCCGAAAGAAGGACAGAGCGTCGTCGACATCATGAAAACATTCGGTTTGGTGCAAGGAGAGAAAGATCTCAAAATTTACGTTATGTGCGAGATCCCGACGAATGTCCTTCGCGCTGATGATTTCCTTGATGTATTCGACGGTTTCTCGATCGGTTCCAATGATCTCGGACAATGCACGCTCGGAATGGATCGCGACAATGCCGTTATCGCCGCGATCTCCAATGAAAACGACCCGTCGGTAAAAAGACTCATTACCATGGCGATCGAAGCATGCCATCGCCGCGGCAAATACATCGGATTCTGCGGACAAGCTCCGTCTGACTATCCCGATTTCTTAAGATTTCTCATCAGTCAAAATATCGATTCCGTTTCTCTCAATTCCGACTCGGTAGTCCCGATGACGTTTGAGGTGAAGAAGGAGGAAGACCTACAAGGACGATAATAGAAAATAGAGAATTGAAAATAGAAAACGAATAACGAAAAAAATCCCCGGCAGTGCCGGGGATTTTGTTTTGTCGCCGGACGGGGTTTGTAACCCCGTTCGAAATGTTTAGATCAAACAATGTTCAGTGTTTTCTACAAATGTTTCGGACCGGGGTGCAACCCCAGTCCGGCGGAGGTTGCGTCGGTCGTTCGTATTCGTATTCATTCGTATATTGGTACCCATTCGTATATTGGTATATCCTTGTGATATAATAAACTCAAGTAAAAAATACACACCTATTATGCTATCACTCGAACCTAGAATAAAAAATTGTTTTGCTAAACATATCACGGATTCACGCGGCATGGCGACGATCGAAGTCGAAGTTGTGGCCAAGATCGGCCTCGACGAAGTTAGCGCAAAAGCGGCGGTACCTTCTGGGAAAAGTACCGGCTCGGAAGAAGCGGTCGCTCTGCGGGATGCGGACGGGGGAATATTGCAGGCCATTGACAGCGTTGAAAAAAAGATCGCTCCGAAAATAGCCGGTATGGCACTTGATTCCGAAGACATCGATCACGCCATTCTTTCTCTCGATACGACGCGCAATAAAGAGCACATCGGCGCTAATGCCATGCTCGGGGTTTCCATGGCGGTAATGCGCCTTGAAGCCAAGGTTAAGAATATTCCGTTATGGAAATTGATCTCGCAAAAAAGCGGATATCCGGCGGGACGTCCGATCTTGTACATGAATACGCTGAACGGCGGCGCTCACGCTGATTTCTGTCTTCCTTTTCAGGAGTACATTCTGGCTGTCGGCGGAAAAACGCTCACGGAATCAAATGAAAAGGCGATCGCAATTTTTGAAAAGGTGCGTCAGAAACTTGCCGAAAAAAAAATGGATTATTTCATGGGAGATGAAGGCGGTTTTGCTCTCCGAACGAGCGATCTTGAAGAACCGTTCCGAATTCTTACCGATTGCATCGAAAAAGACCCGAACATATTTATTGCGATAGATGCGGCTGCGTCGGAGTTCTACAGAAAAGAAAATCAAAAATATGAACTGAATGGGAATCTGATCTCGAGAGGCGATCTGCTGATGTTATACAAAGGCTTGTCGGAAAAATATGATCTAAAAAGTATCGAAGACCCTTTCTATGAAAAGGATCTCACCGGTTTTGAAGAGATAACGAAATGGATCGGCGATTCCGTTCTCATCGTCGGCGATGATCTTACTGTGACCAACTCGATCATGATAAGAAAATATGGCGACAGAGGTCTCGTGAATGGGATGATCGTCAAACCGAATCAGATCGGAACGATGGTTGAGACTTTTGGAGCGATCCATGATGCGAGGAAGTATGGATGGAAGATCATTGTATCTCATCGGTCAGGCGAAACGATGGATCCGTTCGTGGCGGATCTCGCCGTCGGCGTTGGAGCGTACGGTATTAAAGCCGGAGCTCACACCCAGCCGGAACGGCGCGCAAAATATGATCGCCTGCTTGAAATTGAAAAGGAGCTTGTGGCGGATGCGGAACAAGAGCAAACAAAAAAGAAGGATAGAGCGCTGGAAAGAAAAAATCAGCCGTACTACTGAGTCAAAAGTCAAAAGTCAAAAGTCGAAAGTCGAAAGTCTTTAAAGTCACGCCAAACGAACGAACGAACGATTCAAGACAAAAAATATCGCTCCGAGGTACGGAGCGATATGTCGTTTATTCGAATGTACGCTTAGCTGCACTCATAGTTGCGCTGGGATGTAATACGTCCGGGGTGTCTTTTCTTTGCGTTTTTTTGAGTCACTTGCATCGTCTCTTGATATGATTCGGCTTGAATGCCTTGGACGATGGCATCGGCGGTGAGCTTAATGTCATTCGTTATGAGAATGACCGGCTCCCCATTTTTTTTCAGTTCCTTTATTGATGCAAGTATAGAACGATCGTTCATGTTTTTAAACGCCTTTTTTAAGCAGCGTCCCACATCTTCTGAAACCTGAACAACCATTTCTTTATCGTCACTCAATTTCAAGGTGACTGAAACGATCTTGCCGTCTTTGAATTCTTCCGAAAAAAATATCGGATCATTTTCGCATTCTTCCGTTTCGATAAAAAGAAGACCTGTCGCGTTTACCCGCATCGAACTTTCAAATACCAAATGAGCGAGCGATGTGATGGGTATGCCTTCCCTGATATTACGCAGTGTTTTTCCTCGTAGGGCTGCGGTGATGAACGCGTTGGTTTGTCGAACATGCTCGCCGATCCGTCTTTTTTCTTTTTTGTTGTGGTTCAATTCTTCTCGAACCGTTCCGGTAATATACACGTTGTTTTTGCCGTACTGGAAAATGGCTGTCGGACCGTTCAGCATAAAAACGTTCGAATCAAGAACATTCAACATCGTTCTTTCCGTTTCCACTCCTTTTCTTCGTTCCTTGCTGTTCCGTCTTTCCTGCGCGCGGTTTGTGATATTGATAGAATCTTCGGGCATTAAAACCCTCCTCTGTCGGGAAAAATTAGATTTTGGCAGTCTGAGAGCGTGCTGTCAAAGTTCTTTGTATCTGCTTTAGTACTAACATAATATTACATAGCTGTAAAGAACGGAGCATGACGCCTTTTTCTTTTGTTTTTTAAAAGTTTTCCACTATCGTTATTTATGTCCACAGCTTATAATAAGAACATAAAGAGTTTTATTTACTCCTTCATATAAATATATATATGGTAAACAACAAAAAAGATTGGACGATGCCCGTTATTACAATAGTGGGGATATGTATTCTTACGCTTCTCCTGAATGTTGCGGTCACTCCTATGCCGCGTCCCGTCAATTATGTTTCGGCTCCGGAAAAAAATGTTGAAGTGGCTCCCGTGGTTTACACCGGCAGTCAGCATGTTTACGCGATCGATCAGGAAGCGATAAATGAGATTTCCGTGCTGTCTTTTTCTCTTCCGGCTAAAGGATTTTTGGTGATCAGCGACACGAAGACCGGCGAAGTGCTTGGTACGAGCCGCCTTTTGGAACCCGGGTTGTATGGAGAGGGGGTAATTACTCTTACCAAAGCCGTTGTGCCCGGCGAAAAATTGATCGCCAATGTTTATGTAGACGATGGCAATGGAGTATTTAACGACCCCTCGCTGATCAAAGGAAAAGACGCTGCCCCCATAGATCGTCCGGAGCCGGGATCGAGTTCGTTCGTCATTCTTGGCGCACCATCCGCCGAGTCCGTGTAATATATAAATGACCTCTCACACCCCCGCGGCGGACGCTTTACGTCTCTGTCGGGGGATAAAACCCCGCGGATGCTTTGCGTCTCTGTCGGGAGATAAAACCCCGCGGATGCTTTGCGTCTCTGCGGGGTTTGGATTTTAACTTTTTTCATGATATTATCGTTGTTATGGAATACAAAACAACCATTGGTTTGGAAATTCACGCGGAACTGCGCACGAAGACGAAAATGTTCTGCCATTCAAAGAATGATCCGGAAGAAAAAAAACCGAACGTGAATATCTGCCCCGTCTGTTTGGGGTATCCCGGTACTTTGCCTGTCATCAATAAGGAAGCGGTTAAACACGTCCTCCGCGTAGGAAAAGCGCTCGGAGCCAACCTCGCCGATTTCACAGAATTTGATAGGAAGAATTATTTCTATCCGGATATTCCAAAAGGATATCAGATAAGCCAATACAAATATCCGCTCGTTTCAGGCGGAGAACTCGCGGGGGTTAAGATCACCCGCGTACATCTCGAGGAAGACACTGCGCGATCATCGCATGAAAAAGGCGACTACTCTCTCGTTGATTTTAATCGCGCCGGCGTTCCACTCATGGAACTCGTTACGGAGCCGGTCATTACGAGCGCGGAACAAGCGGTCAATTTCGCCCGTGAATTGCAGCTGCTTTTGCGGTATCTCGGCGTTTCGTATGCCAATATGGAAAAAGGAGAGATGAGAGTGGAGGCAAATGTGTCCGTTTCAAAAACCGACACGTTCGGCACAAAATGCGAAGTGAAAAACTTGAACTCTTTTCGAACTGTGGAAAAGGCAATTGCATTCGAAGTCGCGCGCCATATCGATATTCTCGAGAGCGGCGGAAAAGTTGTGCAAGAGACAAGAGGGTGGAATGAGCAGAAACAGGAGACCTATTCGCAGCGAAACAAAGAAAACGCCCACGACTATCGATATTTCCCCGATCCCGATCTTCCGAAATTAAAATTGAGCGATGTTCCCGAATTGTTGAGCGCGGAGCTGCCCGAGCTTCCGGCGCAAAAACGCGTTCGATTTGACAAAGAATACGGAGTGAAGGAGGAAGACCGCGAGATGTATATCTTTGATCAAAAACTCGGCGATTTTTTCGAGGAAACGATAAAGATCGCGGAAGACAAAAAACTTGCTGCTCTGATCTCGAACTATATCACTTCCGATCTTGCCGGGCTGCAAAAAAACAATCCGGACATTGATCCATTTAAAAATATTACCGCACAATATTTTTCCGATCTTATTAAGATGGCAAACGGCGGAGAACTTTCTTCTCGCGGCGCAAAAGATGCTCTCGCTATCATGTTCAAAGAGGGTGGAGATCCGAAAAAGATCGCCGAAGAAAAGGGATTGATCCAAAAGAACGATGAAGGCGAACTGATCGCGATGGTGCAAAAAATAATCGCTGAAAACGAAAAAGTCGCCGCTGAGTATCGTGCGGGAAAAGAAGCGTCGATCATGTTCTTGGTCGGACAGGGAATGAAAGCGAGCAAAGGAAGCGCCAATCCTCAAGTGCTGAAAAAACTTTTTGAAACTGAACTAAAAAAATGATCGGTCACCTTTAACAATAATTAATAAAATTATGGAAACAAGCGAAAATATCGGATTAGAGATGATCCAAGAGGTGGTTATCAGCAAAGAAGAAGCTACCACCTTGCAAAAAACCGGATCTGTGAAAGTTTTTGAAAAACCCTCCAATGTTGAGTTGGGAGAAAATGTCATGGTTGTCGGAGAGGGATATCCAGAGCCCATTGTCGGATGCTACAAGCAGATCGGACCGGATATCATGCTTATCGTTGGATAACGTAAGAAGAAATAAAGAGAAAAGGACAGCGATCTCGTTGTCCTTTTTGCTTTCCCGCAGTATCTTTTTTTGTACTTTTTCTACACTGTCATAATCCCGCATATGCGGGATTATGACAGTGTATGATATAATTGAAATATGAAAAAAATAAAGTTATCTTTGTCGAAATTATCATCGAAAAAAAATTCGCACAAAAAAATGTCATACTCAAATATCCCCGATCCTTCGAACCGGGATACTCCGGTTGAAAGAACAAGTGAAAAGGAATTCCAAAATCGTCTCAGAAAGAAAGTGGAACGAATGAGAAAAAACAGGACAGAATTGTCTTGGGAAGAAAGTGCAAAAAAGTTTCTCGATTCAGATTCCTTGAGTTCTCAGGCAACAAAAGTGGCGCTGGGACTTGTCGTTGCCTGCGGAGTGTTGACGGCCTTTTCTATTATGCCCGGATTGACGGTTGCCGCGGCTCAATATAAACGCGCACGATATTATTCTAAAAAACAACTGCGCGATGCGGGAGAGAATCTAAAGCGGCGCGGTTATGTTGAGATTACGCAAAAGGGCGGCAGACCGCGCATTCGCCTTACAAAAAAAGGAAAAGAATATTTCCAGAAAATGATATTTGAGGAAGCAAGATTGTCGTCGCAGGAAAAATGGGACGGAAAATGGCGATTTGTATTGTTTGACATACCGACAGAACGTAATAAAGCTCGTGAAGCACTCAGGTGGAGATTGAGAATTCTCGGTTTTTATCAGTATCAAAAAAGCGTATGGGTATATCCGTATCCATGCAAAGACGAGATATTATTTGTAGCGGATCATTTCGGCGTCGGCAAATTTGTAGAAGTTCTTGAAGCCACGGGGCTTTCGGATGATACGGCGCTCAAAAAATATTTTGAGTTGCCGTAAAATAATTGCTGACTTTATATTGAAGATTTTAACTATTTCCGATACCATGGAGAAGATGACAAAAAATGAGATAATTCAAATTTTGAAGAATGGCGGTATTGGAGTGCTTCCGACAGATACTTTGTATGGGCTGGTTGGGCGAGCGCTTGTTCCTGAGACCGTGGCGCGAATATATCGCGTTCGGAAACGCAGCCCGGAAAAGCCGCTTATTATTCTGATAAGTTCCGTCAATGAACTTGAGCTATTTGGCGTATCAAAGGATCGGGAAGAAGTAAAGGCGGCACAAGGATTTTGGCCGGGAAAGGTGAGCATCATTTTGCCTTGCCATGATCCGAAATTCGAATACTTGCATCGCGGGACGAATACGCTCGCTTTTCGTTTGCCGGACAAACCGGATCTTTTGGAACTGCTGAAAGAAACCGGTCCGCTCGCGGCTCCGTCGGCAAATCCGGAAGGAGAACCGCCGGCGCTTACCGCGGAAGAAGCAAAAAAATATTTTGGTAGCGATGCTGATTTTTATGATGATGTAGGAATAATACGATCCGAACCATCGGCCATAATCAAAATAACGGGAAATAAAATCGATGTAATTCGAGGAAATATATCCGCTGGATCAGAATAATCTCATAAATTCTCACCCAATCTTTACAAGGTTAGTCCTTGTAGGGTAAAAAACCGTGTATTTTACATACTACAAGGACTAACCTTGTACAAATTCTCTCTCCCTAAGGTTGATCCGCATAATAAGGCGAGCTAGCGGCCTTATTTTTAAAGATTGTCGCACGGCAAAGAGATACCGCCATGCCGATATAGGCCATAATAAACTGTTACTGAAAGTCGTTAGTCCGTCGTTCGGTTCCGCGCCATTTTTGTAATTTCATAAATCTTCTTTTTCAGTGTAGCAATTTTTTTAAGAAGGTTCAAAGGATTC
>JALNYN010000037.1 GCA_023229825.1 Minisyncoccota bacterium | reverse complement strand
TTTTTTTTTTATTGTTGAAAAAATGTTAAAAATATGACAATATATATAACGAGTATAAGGGGCTAGTATAAGGTAAAGGATATCCGTTCGTTCCTTTTCCTTATACTTACCCCTTATACATAATTATATTGCCACCTTAGCTCAGTTGGTAGAGCGGCGCATTCGTAACGCGCAGGTCCGCAGTTCAATCCTGCGAGGTGGCTCACTGCAAAGTATCAGGAAAAAGTATCGGTATCAGGAAATGACGACAGCCGTTGTTGCCTGATACCGATAGATACTTTTTCCTGATACTTTTTTGTTTGCATACTTTTTGAATATTTGGTAGCGTTCAATTAGACATAACTTCTGAATAAAAGGAGGTTCCATTGAACATTGACAGTAAAAAAGTCCGTTATCTTCGTATCGCCATGAGAACCATTCAATTTGTCATTTTCGCATCTCTCGCACTGTATATAATTTTCTGTTTTCATCTCATTATTTTTCAAGGCAACGCGTTCGACGTGCAGTTCCTTGTTTTTTTTCTTATTCCTTTTCCCATACTTCTCTGTATGGAAATGCAGGAATGCAGTGATGCTTCTCCTTTTTTAGTGAAATTGAATCGCAACCTGCAGAAAGACGGTCTGCATGCGCGAGAGCCGACCGGTACAGAGAAAGCCATGGTAAAAAGTTTTTTTGATGAAAAAAGATGGGAGGTTCCGCCTCTTTTTACTTGTCACCCATCGTATTCAATAGGCGCAGCCGTTGGGCGCTGTCACAAAAAAAATTATCTCGTGCTTAATGAGCAGACCTATAGAATGTGTACACCGCAGGAAATTTGGGCGATATTGGCACACGAAAAAGCTCACCTCATGAATGGTGATATTTTTTTAGCAATGCTCGAAAAGATCATATCTTTTCTTTCATTATGGGTTTCTGTACTGGCCATCATGAAGATATGGAAAATATTAATGAGTTTTGTTTTTCTGCATACCGGTCTTTTGTATCCTTTACCCGTGTACTATCTCATGATCTGCGTCATTATATTGTTTGTGGCAGCGGTGCTGAAAAAGAAATGTCACGATGCACTTACTCTGACAAAAGAAATATTGGCCGATGTTAGCGCCTCACAAATACTGGAAACGCCCATGCCTCTTATCAAACTTCTGCAAAAGATCGCGGATAGAGACATGATAGAATTTCAGGAAAGAGAAAAAGCACTTTTATGGATACTTAAAAAAGGAACATAAAATTCATGAAGACACGCCCGTCATTTTTCACATGACGGGTTTTTTTATTGTCATATTTATGATACACTTCGTGTAATGGAAGAAAAGAACGCACGGATAGAAGAGCTGGAAAAGCTCATGCTCGCTCACGATTTTTGGAACGACAAAGCGAAAGCCCACGCGCTCATAAAGGAGCTTTCGGAGCTGAAAGAAGCGATCTTAGGCGGCGGCAAATACGACAAAGGCCCGGCGATCATCACTATTTTTTCGGGAGCCGGCGGAGACGATTCGGAAGATTTTTCCGGTATGCTTTTTCGCATGTACGAAAAGTATGCGGCGAAGGAAGGATGGGGACTCGGTATCGTACACAAGAATGAAAATGACCACGGCGGTTTTCGGAATATCACATTTGAAGTCTCGGGAAAGGGTGCGTACGGAAGATTGAAAAATGAATCCGGCGTGCATCGGCTCGTGCGTATTTCGCCGTTCAATGCAAAGAAGCTCCGTCATACTTCGTTCTCGATGGTGGAAGTTATTCCGAAATTCAGTAAAACGGAAGATGTCGCGATCCCCGAAGATGAACTTTCCATTGAATTTCAAAAGGGCAGCGGGCCTGGCGGTCAAAATGTAAACAAGCGCGAAACGACGGTGCGCATCGTTCATCTTCCGACGAAACTTTCCGTGCATGTCGACTCCGAGCGTTCCCAGCAGCAGAACAAAGAAAAAGCTCTCGAAATTCTTCGCGGAAAATTGTATAAAATGAAAGAAGATGAACGGAAAAGCAAAGAGGTGGGAATGTATGTGAGCAAGACCACAGAGATCGAATGGGGAAGTCAGATCCGTCCCTATGTGCTGCATCCGTATAAAATGGTAAAAGATCACCGAACGGGCGTGGAGACAAGCAAAGTGGATGCAGTGCTTGAGGATGGAGAATTGGATGAGTTCATCGAAGCGGAAAAAGATCTGTGAGCGGCATATTCAATTTAACTATCTTCATACGCACATGTACATATCCATTTCTTTTTCGTATACTATACGTAACAAGCTTTTAGCTGTTAGGTTTCAGGTTTTAGCTTCATGAAAGACGACGGAACAATAACATCTAATACCTAAAACCTAACACCTAAAACCTCGCCTATGATCTACTTCGACAAAGTTGCAAAAAAATATTCCAATGACCCGAATGCGTTCGCGATTCAGGATATTAATTTTTCCGTGGCGCATAATGAATTTGTTTCCATTGTGGGGCATTCAGGCGCGGGGAAAACGACGCTGCTTAAAATGCTTCTTGCTGAAGAGCGGCCGACGGAGGGAAATGTTTTTTTTGAGTCGGTCAATGTCAACGAGCTGCACCGCAATGAAGTGACTAAGCTGCGCCGAAGGATCGGTATGATCTTTCAGGATTTTCGCCTTTTGCCGAACAAAACCGTTTACGAAAATATCGCTTTCGCCATGGAGGCGGCGGGAAGGAGCGACGAAGAGATCGCTTTTGATGTGCCGCATGTTCTCGAATTGGTTGACTTGGGACACAAAATTTGGGATTTCCCCGGACATCTCTCGGGAGGAGAGAAACAGCGCGTTGCCATCGCTCGTGCCATCGTCAATCAGCCCGACATCATTATCGCCGACGAGCCGACAGGAAACCTTGATCCGGTGAATACCTACGAGATCGTACAAATACTTAAAAAGGTCAACGATATCGGTACGACCGTCATTCTTACGACGCACAACAAAGGCATTATCGATCTTCTCGGCAGGCGCGTCATTACCATGGAAGGAGGAAGAATAATCCGCGACGACGCGAGCGGGAAGTACGTTTTATAATTTAAGCTTATAGCTGTTAGCTTTTAGCTTATGGACAATTACTCCGTCAGCGGTCGTCTATAAGCTAAAAGCTATAAGCTAACACCTAACCTATGTTTTGGCTCAATACAAAAAGAATAATTCGAACGGGACTTCTCAGTTTTTGGAGGAATGGCTTCGTGTCGCTTTCGTCCATCTTGGTGGTAACGGTAACGCTCTTTACGATCATCGTGATCATTTTCACGAACGTTGTTCTTGAATCGGTACTGGCGGACATGAGATCGAAAGTCGATGTGAATGTCTATTTCGTAGTTTCCGCGCCCGAACCGCAGATCCTGGCTATGAAGGATTCTCTCAATAAGCTCGCCGAAGTTTCGTCCGTAAAATATGTTTCGCGAGAACAGGCACTTCAGGAATTTAAAGACAAGCACAAAGATGATTATCTGACGATCCAAGGACTCGACGAGCTCGGCGATAATCCTCTCGGAGCGCGTCTCAATATCGTCGCGAAGGACCCGTCGCAATACGAAGGCATCGTGAAAACCATAGAAGACAAAAATGCGCTGGTGGCACCCGATCAAAGCATTATCGATAAAGTGAATTATCAGCAGAACAAAGTCGTGATCGATCGCCTGTCAGAGATCATTATCGGAGCGAAACAGCTTGGATTTCTGCTTGCTCTCGTACTCATGATCATTTCCGTTCTCATTACGTTCAATACCATTCGCCTCGTTATTTATATGTCTCGCGAAGAGATCGCCGTGATGCGTCTCGTCGGAGCGAGCAGTACTTATGTACGAGGTCCTTTTATCGTGGGAGGAATGATCTATGGCGTTATTTCCGCCGCATTGGCAATGTTCTTGTTTTGGCCGATAGCGATATGGCTTGCGAGAGCGACGACGGATTTCTTCGGGGGAGTAAATCTTTATACCTACTATATTCAAAACTTTTTCCAAATATTCTTTATCGTGCTAATGGCCGGTATTTTCCTCGGCGCGGTTTCCAGTTTCCTGGCGGTTAGAAAATATCTTAAGGTCTAAGAGCTATACAGAGAATGGAACGACATATAAAAATGCCCGAAAAATTTCGGGCATTTTTTTGCAGTGAGTTACACAACTGCTGCAAATACATCTTCCATAAAGTCGGGATAAAAGCGTTTTGTTTTTCTTGGCTTTTCGCCTTCTACTTTTGCGTTGAGCCATCTTTCCATGGTTTGATATGGCCATGGGGGAAGTGTTTTGGTTTCTTGTGATCGTGCAAGCGGCATGGTTCACCTCCGTTTGGAAAGGACCGTCCTGCCACTATCATGGTGCAGTCGAAGAAATAAGTCAACTCCATATAAAAAACCGGCAAAGATTTGCTCTTTGCCGGTTGTTGGTTCGATCAGAGATCTTCTTTATTCGTCTTGTTCAAGACAGAGAGCTCCCTTGAGCTTTGTCAATTGGGATTTGTCGAAGTTTTCGCCCCATGTTGATTTTTTAAAAGGATGTTCGTCTTCGTTATGACGGTCAACAGATTTTTTTACCTGATGGCCTTGATGACGTCCTTTTTTTACAACAGGAGCATATTCGTCGTCTTCCCCTCGACCGAAGAAAGGTTCTTTTGCTTCCTCTCTTTTTTTCGGATACGGTCTTTCTGTTTTTACCACTTTATCGGCGAACTTTTCTTTGAGCATTCCTTCGATATAAACGATCTCGCGCTCTCTCGTATCGCGGTCTCCGTCTTTGTGATGCCATCCTGTTACGGATACCACCCATTTTTCTCCTTCGACCGCATCGCGTTCGTCTTTATCTTTCAGATCAAGCCGGAACGTTTTTGAGGAACCGGAGAGAATTTCTTCAAATTCTTCTCTGGTGATAAAACCCATGCCCCATGGAAAGCGCTTGTGTGCTTCCCAAACCGTTTCAACGGAGAGTTCTCCGCGGAGGACGTTCTTTTTAGGATGAGCTTCGTATCTTTCTGTGTGTCGATGTTCCGTCTCGAGAAGTATTGTGTCTTCTGTTTCCTCGTTGATAAGAGCGACCAGAAGCGCTGCTTCTTTGTCATCCGTCGTCGCAGGACGCATGAGCACTCCATCAAGGTGGACGATCTCCCGGCCTTTGTAAGTTTTTCCGATTATGCTATGCCAACCGGTTACTCTTACCAGCCAGATCTCATCCAGCACTAATGCGTGATTATCCGGATTTCTTACGTCCATTCGGACATCTTTTTCCGGAAAGATATCATTACATGGTTCGACGAGCTCGAGACCGAGACCCCAAGGCATTTTACTTACTACTCCGAGTAAGACCTGTTTTTTGAGAAAATCAGCACGAATGCCATCCTCCTCTTTTTTGTTCTTGTAACTTCTAATTGGTTTGCTGGCGTACATGGCCAACCTCCTAATAAATGTTGTTGAATAAGTACATTCCTATTCTTTGTTTATGCTACCATGTAACATCATTTAAGTCAATAGTACGAAGCGTGAAAAATAGCCGTCCGTCACGGATAATTTACCTCCCGATACTCATTTTTGCGAGGTTCCACATGGATCACTGCTCTCTCGATATGGAGCTCTTCTTTCTCCGTGAGCAAATGCTCGAGCCTTGAGGCATATTCATGCGCTTCTTCTATCGGCATTTCCGGATCGGCGTAACAGTGGACCGAAACGGTGACTTTTTTTTCAGCACGCTGAGCCAGAATATTATGCGCTTCCGAGAGCATGGGGATTTGGAGCATAACCGTCTTGATCTCTCGAGTGATCCTATTAAGTTCATTATTTGAGACCGCGGTACTTTCCAAAGATCGATCTTCCGACGGGTCGATATGCGTGCTTATTTCCGCTTCCTCACCGATTTCTTCGGCTATGAGTTTCTCAAAATGGGTCGCTCGGTCGTGCGCTTCTTTGAGCGAGAGCGTGCGCGCCACTTCGAGATCGCAGCTGATAAATTTTTTTCCTTCTTCGGTGTGCACAGTCACATGATGAACAGGAAAACCGTGTTTGTGTCCAAGGATATGTATCGACTCGACGATCGTTTCTGTCGAAAGTTGAACGGATCTTGTGTGGATCAATATTTCTGAGGATGGCAGTTCCGCATGGATCGCCGCTTTGGCTTTCTCGATCAATTCGTGCAGCGCTTCGGCGTTTAATTTTCTGCCGACAACGAGTAGCGCATCGATGTATACATTCGGTCCGACCATCCTTGCGCGAATATTTTCCGTTCCGACAACGCCCGGTATCTTCAAAAGGGTTTCTTTGGTTTTTTCTGCTATGCCTTCGGGCGCGGTATCAATGAGAACGTCAAAAGTTCTTTTTCCCATGTCGTATCCCACTTTCATGACGATAAATGCGACAAAAAGCGCGGCGATCGCATCGGCGCCTTTTATTCCATATAGCACGCAGATAAGGCCGGCGAAAACCACGGCGGAGCTCCAAATATCAGTACGAAAGTGAAGTGCATCGGCTTCGAGGGCTTGGCTGCCCGTTTCTTTTGCCACGCGCATAAGCGCGCGTGAACGGCTCCAATCGATAATGATCGAAACGATAACGACGGCGAAGGCATACCAAGTCGCTTCGACTTCGATATCGCCGGAGAGAAGGCGATCAAGGGCCTCATAGATGATCCAGCCGCTCGTGAGAAAAAGTAATATGGTTTCGATAAGGGCGGAGAAGGCCTCGATCTTTCCGTGTCCGAAGTGATGTTCCTCATCCGCCGGCTCTCCGGAAACACGCACGGCAAAATAGGTAATGATCGCCGCTCCCATATCGAGGAGGGAATGCGCCGCTTCGGAAAGGATACCCATACTGCCGGTCATAAGGCCGATCACAAATTTTCCGGATGTGAGAACGAAGCCCGCCAGTACGGAACTTGCGGCAACATTTTCTTTGTTTTTATTTTTTGAATTTTGCGCGTTCATGATAACTTCAGTATATCATAGCACCGTTTGTTTTGGGATCATTTTTTCTATAGTGGATTATAAGATTATTTTATGGTATGTTAAAAATCGGTAAGAATATTTGTTAAAAAAAGGAGGATATATGACTCACGTTGTTCCGGACTTGGCGAGAAGGCGTCCGGTGGAAGATTTTTTTGAAGATCTTAGAAAAGAGAGACTGGAAGCCGGTGAATATGAACATTCCGATATGATCCGTTTTCTTGATTGGTTGATCACGAACGTCAACAACGACGCCACGATCGATCAGCAGCAAGAAAAAGAACTGACGAATGGTATCGAATGGGAGTGGTGGTGCAGCGCCGACGGCGAACCGGTCTGGTACGTATTCCTCAACTTGTTCGAAACGCTTCCGAAATGAAGTAAACCAACCCCCGGCTCGGAAGAGTCGGGGGTTTATAATGATGTCGTCCGTCGCACCTTTTCCTTATACTAATCCCTTATACTTTGCGTGGTTTATAGTCCGCGGGCGCTTTTCTGAGCCATTCTTCGATCTCTGCCGGATGCAGCAATCCTTCCTGCGCGCCGATCTTCTGTACGACCGACATGGAGTTAATGGGTGCCCAGAGGAACGCTTCTTCCACTGTTTTTCCGAGAGCGAGGCATTCGGCAAAGGTTGAGGCGAAAGCGTCTCCCGCGCCGGTCCGATCGTAGGGCTCTGCCGGATCGGGATAGGGCGGCATGAACCAAACTTCATTTGCACGAGCATCGAACGCGTAGGCTCCTTTTGGTCCATCGGTAATGACGGATATCTTCGGTCCGAGCTCCGACATTTTTCGCGCAAGATCGGGGCAGGGCGCTTCGGTGATCCCAAGAATGATCTGTGCTTCTTCTTTATTGCAG
This sequence comes from Minisyncoccota bacterium, assembly GCA_023229825.1. Taxonomy (GTDB): domain Bacteria; phylum Patescibacteriota; class Minisyncoccia; order Phycocordibacterales; family CAIJYI01; genus CAIJYI01. The sequence goes on along the minus strand of JALNYN010000037.1, from coordinate 2,723 downwards.
AAAAACACTTCGGAATGCGCATATATTTCTTTGAGCGCTTCGGTCCCCATTTTGATCTGAAACGTTCCCGGCTGAAAAGCCAGTTTGATATCGGGATGAGTTTTCAGGTGTTCCATTATTTCCTGATGATAGGGCAGCGTATTCTCTCCGAGAGAGGTCAAATAAACCCATTTGGGAGAACCGATGTCTGGAAATTTTCTGTCATACTCTTCGTGCTTAATGAGAATGGTTCTCTCAGCTTTGTACCAGAGAACGTAATGATAGTTCGAAAGCTTTCCCGGATGTACGCAGGCGAAATCGATCTCAACGCCCTGATCTTTCAGCGTCTGATAAATTTCTTTTCCGTGGTCGTCATCTCCGAGATCGGTAACGAAGGCTGTACTCAGCCCAAGACGCGTTGCGGATACGGCGGCATTCGCGCTGTTTCCAACGGCGGGAACGATCTTTACGAATTCGTAAGGTATCTTCGCTCCGTTCGAAAATGCGAGTTTTTCCTCGTGTTCTTTCTCGTCGTAATAAACGCTTGCTTGCTGTATGCGAATAAACGCATCGGTCACGACATCGCCGATCGCCACGAAATCAAAATCAGACATGGAATATAAAAATGTTAATAAATAATTTCTACGGATATATTATATCATGTTTCGAGAAAATATATACTACTCTACTAATTAAAAAAGAAAATCGAAAAATTAAAAACGACAAGGTAAAATTAAAAAGTCCGGTGCGTGTCGGCGTTAATTTTTACTTTTTAATTGTCGTTTTTAGTTTTTCATTTTTACTTTTTAAATCTTTATTTCGCATTTTTACATCAGCAATGGTATACTTACCATATAAAGGAATAACCAAATAAACCCATGCTTACCCTCAAACAATACATCATCAATGCTGACCAGAAACACACCGCTATCGGGCACTTCAATATTTCCAACCTTGAAGGACTGAAAGCTGTTTTTACCGTGGCTCAACGCTTACGGGTCCCCATTATAATCGGCACGTCTGAAAAAGAGAGGGCCTACATCGGGGTAAAGCAGTGCGTCGCGCTTATTCGAAGCCTTCGCGAAGAGTTCAACTATCCGATTTTTCTCAATGCCGATCATACGTATTCTTTTCAGAAGGTAAAGGAGGCGGTCGACGCCGGATATGATGCCGTGATCTTCGACGGCGCAAAACTTTCGCTCGGGGATAATATACGGGAAACGAAAAAAAGCGTTGAATACGCAAAAAGCGTCAATCCGAATATTGTTGTCGAAGGCGAGCTTGGCTATATCGGTTCGTCTTCAAAACTTCTTGATTCGATGCCGGGAGATGTCAACGTGCAGAAGGCGGCGCTGACGAGATCGGATGAAGCGGCTCAGTTCGTAAAAGAAACGGGCGTGGATTGTCTCGCACCTGCTGTTGGAAATATTCATGGAATGCTCAAGTATAGCAAAAATCCGGAGATCGATATCGACCTTGTTAAAGAGATAAGAGAAAAAACCGGCGTACCCTTGGTTCTCCATGGAGGTTCCGGTATCCCCGATTATAGCTTTAAGAGAGCCATTCTAGTAGGAATCTCTGTTATTCATATCAATACCGAACTTCGCGTAGCGTTTCGTAATACGCTGGAAAATTCACTGGTCAACAACCCCAATGAGATAGCGCCATACAGCTACATGGAAAATCCGATCTATGAAATGGAAAAAATAGTGGAGGATAAGTTAAAAGTATTTACCACCGCCGGTTAAGTGGATTTCCGGATCATCACTTTTTGACATTATTTGCGATTTATGTATAATGGAGCCCATGTCTACACTTACTACACAAGAGCGAGATATTAAGATAAGCGCCGATGTTTTTCGCAAACAGGGGCTGTTGCCTTGCGTCTATTACGGTCCGAAGGAAAAACCGGTTCCGATCGCTGTGAACAAGATCGAGTTTTTGAAGGCTTGGAAAGAGGCGGGAGAATCAACCGTTATCACTTTGAACACCGGAAAAAAAGAGATCGATGTTTTGATCCAAGACATGTCCTTTGATCCCGTTCGCAACGAAGTTATTCATGCCGATTTTTACGTTCTTGAAAAAGGAAAGGTCGTTGAGGTTTACGTTCCATTGGATTTCGTCGGCGTTTCGAAAGCCGTGAAGGACCTGAGCGGTATTTTGGTGAAAGTTCTCCACGAGATCGAAGTTGAAGCTCTTCCGAAGGACCTGCCTCACACGATCGCCGTTGATATTTCAGCGCTCGATGGTTTGGATTCTCAAATTTTTGCCAAAGATTTGAAACTTCCGTCAGGCGTAAACCTCATCACTGAACCGGAAGAAGTCGTCGCCGCAATCTCCGTTGCCGAAGAAGAAGTGGAAGAAGCCCCGGCAGCCGATCTCTCCGCTATTGAAGTCGAGAAGAAAGGAAAGAAAGAAGAAGATGGAGGAGAGGCGAAGAAATAATTGTAATTCAAAAAACAACGCTTCGATGAAAATCGGAGCGTTGTTTCTTTGCGAGCTTATAGCTGTTAGCTTATAGGTTATAGACGCTCGATACCGGAGTAGTTGTCTATAACCTATAAGCTAACAGCTATAAGCTCGCCTTTTCTCTTTCCACACCCTGCCAACTTTTCTACGATATAGGCCATAATAAACTGTTACTGAAAGTCGTTAGTCCGTCGTTCGGTTCCGCGCCATTTTTGTAATTTCATAAATCTTCTTTTTCAGTGTAGCAATTTTTTTAAGAAGGTTCAAAGGATTCA
>JALNYN010000036.1 GCA_023229825.1 Minisyncoccota bacterium | reverse complement strand
ATAACAACGGAAGCGGCTACGTTTCGGATATTATCGAGGGATTGGATTGGGCTGTTGCCAACAATATTCAAGTGGTAAACATGAGTTTGGGTGCTTCAAAAGGAACTCAATCATTTGCTGAGGCTATACAGAGGGCGCATGCAGCTGGAATTGTTATCGTCGCCGCAGCAGGAAACAACGGCAGAGGTATCGTATCTTATCCGGCCGCTTATCCGGAAGTGATCGCCGTTGCGGCAACGGACAGCAACGACGCGCGCGCTTCATTTTCAAACTATGGACCGCAGATCGATGTTGCCGCTCCCGGCGTGAGTATCTACTCGACCTATTTCGGCGGAAGATACGCTATTATGTCGGGTACTTCGATGGCATCGCCTTTTACCGCAGGAGTCGCAGCTCTCGTGCTTTCTACGCCGGTCACGGGCTATGACATGAATGGAAATGGAATTGCCGAGCCGGAAGAAGTTCAGATTAAAATACAGAATACTTCTAAAGACCTGGGAGTTTTCGGATGGGATAAATATTTCGGATGGGGTCGAATAAACGCGCTCTCCGCAGTGCAATAAATAAATATTGATCTCAAAACACCCCGGAACTCCGGGGCGTTTTGTTTGAGCACTTATTTCGTAACTGTGTATTTCTCGAACAAAAGTATGGCGATCGAAAGCGAGAAGAAACCGATCACATATCCGCCGAGCACGTCGCTTGCGTAATGAACGCCGAGATACATTCGCGAGAATCCGATCATTGCCATGAAAAAGATCCAACCGACAAGGATGTTCGCGCGTCTTTTTTTGTCGGTAAATTGCTGCGCCAAAATATATGCCATGACGCCGTAAAAAACAACTGAAGCTGAGCTGTGTCCGCTTGGGAATGAAAAAGACGTTTCCGAATAGAAAGCCAGTAATTGCTCCGGACGAAGCCTTCCAACGATTTCTTTAAGCAGTATTACAAGCAGTGAACTCCCCGCGACGGCTCCGAGAAGCAGCCGCAGATGATCGAACTTTCTTTTTATGAACAAGACCATGCCTAAACAACCCGTCGCGATCGAGACGAACCCAACGCTTCCCAAATATGTGAGAATTAAAAACAGTTCGTTAAATGCGGGAAACCTCGCTCCCTTCAAAAAGAGAAGAATAGATAGATCCAACTTTTGAGTGGCTTCGTTGGTGACGAACAGAGTAAGGATCGCCAAAAGGATCCCGGTCACCAAAACGACGCGCACAAGTTTTTTTGTTGAAACTTCGAATGGGATCATAATTTGGTGTTTGATGCAAATTCTATTTATATAGAGTATCAAAAATTCGACAAAAGAAAAAGGCGTAATTTTTGAGATTACCGATTAGCTAGGATATCTTCCATTACATGGACGGTACATGTTTTACCACGAGGGTACTTCATTTTCTAATCGCTGCGCTCAAGAAAATTAGTCGCGTACCTCACTTCGCCTCACCGGCTCGTTGCGGCATGCTCAACATCTTCGATTCCCGGACGCGAATGAAGCAGTTCATTCGCTCATCCCGACCAATAAGAAAAAACTCGCAAGAATAGCGAGTTTTTTCTTATTGGTCGGGATGCCGGGAATCGAACCCGGTCTATACGAACCCGAATCGTATGTACTACCGGTATACTACATCCCGAAGCCGTGCTTGTCCGGCACGAAGTAAATATAGCACATTCGCAGAAAAATTCAAAGAAGTGCTTACGAAAAGGTCTTATCGTGTTCATGTATTTTTTTAAGTGCGGATATTGTATAATTATACACATGACAAAACAAATCACGTGGCATACCAAAGATATTCCGGAAATACTTGAGACACTTCATTCTCGGGAACACGGGCTATCAAACGAAGAAGCCAAACGCCGTCTTGATGAAGGAGGTTTCAACAAACTGCCGGAAGGGAAGATCGACAGCCTGTTCGTTATTTTTCTTCGCCAGTTCCAAAGTCCGCTCATTTATCTTCTGTTTGTCGCCAGCGCCATCATTTTATTTATAGGTGAAAAAGTGGATGGATCGATCATCCTCTTCGTTTTGTTCTTTAACGCCATCGTCGGCACCGTTCAAGAGGGTAAAGCACAAAATACTTTGCTCGCTCTCAAGAAATTTACCGAAACCAAAGCAACGGTGGTTCGAGATGGAAAAGAGCTGATCATCCCCGACAGTGAATTGGTGCCGGGAGATATCATCTTTCTTCAAGAAGGAGAAAAAATTCCGGCGGATGTTCGAGTGATCCATTCGACCAATATGAATATAGATGAAGCGGCTCTCACTGGCGAATCCGGTCCTATTCATAAAACGAGCGATGTATTGGGCGGAGTGGCCGTTTCCGTTTCGGATAGAAAAAATATGGCCTTCAAAGGTACGAATGTGCTTTCCGGAAACGGCAAAGCCATCGTCGTCGCCACCGGTATTGAAACCGTGATCGGAAAGATCTCAAAAGAGATCGCCCTCATCAACACAGAACTTCCTCTTAAAGCGAGCATTCGCGCTTTATCTCGACTTATTATTATCGCGGTTGCCGGTATCAGTACGACACTCTTTTTTCTTGGTATCTACAACGGGAATTCGGCAAGAGATATGTTCACAACGGTGGTTTCTCTATCCGTTTCGATCATTCCGGAAGGTTTGCCTATTGTGATGACGCTCGTGCTTGCAACCGGCGTATGGAGGATGTCCAAAAGGAATGTGCTGGTTAAGCGTCTTCAGGCCGTGGAAACATTGGGACAGGCGCGCATCATTGCGGTGGATAAAACCGGAACGATCACGAAGAACGAAATGGTCATTCGCAAAGTCTTTGCTGACGGAAAGATGTTCGATGTCGGCGGGGTCGGTTATGAGCCGACTGGGTCCATTGAACTCGACGGTGCCGTTGTCGATGCGGTAAATCATCCCGAGCTGATCTTTTCCGGAAAGATAGCGGCATATTGCGCAAGCGCTCGCATTTCATTTTCGGAAGAACAGAAGCTCTGGCGCGTTACCGGCGACCCTACCGAAGCCGCCATGCTGGTATTTGGTGAAAAGATTGGTTTTCACAAAGATGATATTGAGCGCGAATCGCCGCTTATAGGAGAAATTCCATTCGATTACAAACTGAAATATCACGCGATGCTTCATCGGGAAGATGGAAAAAAATTCTTAACGGTGGTCGGAGCGCCGGAATCGATACTCGGCATGTCGACTAAGATATGGCATGGCGGGAAAAGCCATGCGTTATTGAAAGAAGAAAGAGAATCCTTAGAATCCATTTTTTCAGAATTGTCCGGACAAGGACTTCGCGTGGTTGCCATGGCAAAAACGAGCGATGCGCCGGAAATTTTGGCCCCTGAGGAGATCAAAGAGCTTACCTTTGTCGGTTTCTTCGGCATGAAGGACGCTCTTCGCGAAGAGGCGAAAGAAGCGGTAAAAAATGCCGCAGCCGCAGGGATAAAGGTTGTGATGATAACGGGCGATCATAAACTTACCGCAACATCTATCGCCAAAGAGGTCGGCATTTATCGCGAAGGCGATGCCGTACTGACGGGTATTGAGATCGACGGCATGTCTGAGTCGGAGCTCAGCGAACATCTCTCAAAAACATCGGTGTTCGTACGCGTTACGCCTGAACATAAACTGAGGATCATACGCGCTTACAAAGCGCGCGGAGAAATGATCGCAATGACAGGAGACGGCGTAAACGATGCGCCATCTCTTGTTGCGGCCGATCTCGGCGTGGCGATGGGAAATATAGGAACAGAAGTGGCGAAGGAGGCTTCAGACATCGTTCTCTTGGATGATAATTTCGGAAGTATCGTGTCGGCGGTCGAGGAAGGAAGAAGCATTTATAAAACGATAAAAAAGGTCATACTCTATCTTTTTTCCACGAACTGGGGAGAGACTTTTACGATCACGGCCGCATTACTTTTTGGATGGCCTCTGCCGCTTTTGCCGGCACAGATAATCTGGCTTAATTTCGTCACCGATGGTTTTCTTGATGTTGCGCTTGCTATGGAGCCTAAAGAAGAAGGATTGCTTCGAGGTAATTTTAAACGACCGGGAAAATATATCATTGATACGCTGATGGCGCAAAGGATGATGTTGATGGCGGCGACGATGGCGATCGGAACCCTATTCCTGTTTAATCGATATTTTGAAACGGATATGGCGAAAGCTCTGACCGTGTCACTGACCACGCTTGCCGTATTCCAGTGGTTCAATGCATGGAACTGCCGTCATGAATCAAGATCGCTGTTTACCATGAATCCGTTCGCGAATAAATATTTAGTGGGTGCGACCCTGATCGTTATCATGCTGCAGCTTTCTGTGATCTATCATCCGTTCCTACAGAAATATCTTCATACCATGCCTTTGTCTCCGTCTGAATGGGGGATGATCATCGCGGTCGCTTCATCGATCATTTTTGTCGAAGAGATCAGAAAATTCTTTTATCGGCGGCATATCGCTTGATCGATCGAATATAAAAAATGACGCCGGTGCCGGCGTCATTTTTTTTGCGAGTATTTTTTTTCGAACGACCGAAGAATTGACAAAAAAATACCAACCGCAAATTCTAGCATATGCTAGAATTTGCGGTTGGTATTTTTTAAGAAAAATTTAATGAGAGCGGATATAAACATCCTCCGTTTCCCTGAACATTTTTGCGAGAGAAAAATCCTTTTTGATCTTTGCGTGAAGTTTTTTTGCGAAGCCGGACGCTGACGATTGATGGCTTAAGATATATTCCAGAGCTCTAATGATCTCTTCGGGATTTTTTGGCCTAACGAGAATACCCGTTTGCATGTCGGTAATAATTTCGGGAATGCCGCCGACAGCGGAGGCGATTATCGGAATGCCCGCCATGCCAGCCTCCAGTATGGCGAAGGGAAGTCCTTCTTTTACGGAAGGAAAGAGAAAAATGTCAAAAGCGCTTATGAGCGATGCAGCATCGTCTTTTTTGCCAAGGAAAATAACTTTCTCTTGGAGATCCAATTCGACGACCATTTTTTCAAGAGTGTTTCTTTCTTCTCCTTCGCCGATAATAAAGAAGATAATATTTTCGGTTCGAGGGAATTTTGACAGCGCTTCGATCGCATATGCGTGCCCTTTATTCTTATGAAGTTCTCCGATGGTGCCGATCCAGAGCGCCTGATCCATTCGTTCCGGAGGAGCAATGCCTTTACGCCAAAAATGATCCATTATTTGTTTTCTGGCCTCCGATCTTTCAATGATCGAGCTTCCTTTTATTCCGTTGTGGATCAGCGCGATCTTTTTATCCGTAAAAGGCATTGAAAGCGCTTCACGCTCGTCTCTTTCTGAGACGGTTATTACTTTATGAGACAAAAGGATCGTCAACCAAGAAAGAAATTTAATGGCGAACTTTTGATGCTCAGGACGTTCTTCTCGAAACGCCCATCCATGTGCGGTAAAAATTATCTTCGGTACCTTGGCGAGTCGTCCCGCGAGTGTGCCGAGTCCGCCAACTTTTGAGCTGTTTACGTGGATGACATCCGGACGTTCGGCTTTGAAAAGTTCAAGCAGTGTTTTGAAAGACGAAAAATCTGCGAACGGATTTACGTCGCGTGTGAGAAAGGGGAGGTCGATGACGCGGATGCCTTTTTCCTCAAGCCGTGTTTTGAGCTCGCCTTTTCCGCCGAGCACGACGGCAACATCATATTTTTTCGAAAAATTAACCGACAGATCGTAAACGTATCTCTGCGCTCCTCCCCAATTCGATTTGGTGATGACGTAAAGTATTTTCTTTTTTTTGATTTCATTATTCATCATAAACAACATTCGGTTTTGACCGAGTTATGCGACAGCTCGCGCTTGGTCGGGAAAGAGCTACTTTCGGCTATTCATTTTCAAATTTTCCCATCACCCAGTCAAACTGTTTTCCCAGCGTCGCATCGATCTGGAAATCTCTGCTTGGACATTTAAATCCGGGGCTCGTCGGGGCAATATTAGAACCTGTTACTGTTTCCATGGTACGGACGCCGAGTACATAGAAATCGCCTTTGTTTGCGGGACACCCGTACTCTCCCGCCTCGAACTTGTAATACGCATAATTTCCGCATGATGATGAACCGTCTTGCGTGGGGTCTTTGAGAGCGGCGCCGAGAAATTTGTTCGTGATCAAGGGCTGCATGAAAACGTCATCCTTGGACGTATACCAGCCGTTGCATGCGGGATTTGAGCCGGTGAGAGCCGGATAGGTATGGAAAGTATCAAAATACAGATCCAGCGCCATTTTTACCTGCATCACGTCATTTAACCTCCGCGCATCTCTTGCTTTGAGACGGGCGCTTGTGAGGCTTGTTACGACTATGGCGGATAAAAGACCGATAATGGCGATAACCGTGAGTAATTCTATGAGGGTAAAACCCTTTGATAAATGATAAGATTTTGATTTCATGTTAAAAAAATTATTTTTTTATATAGCCCCTCGTATGACTTTAGGCGAAAAATTTCCGGGTCCGTTTGAAATAACCATAAGAGTCAAAGCGAACAGAATTACGATAAACACGATAAGCATCGCTTGCGCAGCTTTCTCATTTTTTATTCCGCATCTCATGACCCACTCGGTGATTATTCCGTGACGGCCGGAGAACTTGACATTTTTGCGTTCATTAAAAACCACGCCGGAAACGGAAGAAGTATCTTGCATCATATTGCTTGGAGTCTTCAATTGATCCGACGCATCGTATGTCTCAAATTCTTGATTCATATTCTCATGAAAAATTAATATTTTTTTAATAGAATGCGTCTCTCCATTATATCAGAGAGGTAAACTTTGTTCCATGCTCAATGTGCATATGTCCTTGAATAATTGTATATTTTTCGGTTATACTAAGAGATATGAGTATTTATAACAAAAAAGAAGGGCTTTTGCTGTTTACCGGCGACATTCTGGTCTTCATTATCGCTTTATGGCTCTCATTGTATATTCGAAATTTCACGGTACCGACCGGGGGGGTATTCTCTCTTCATCTTTTTTCATTTTCATTCCTTTTTGCGGCGTGGAGCATCAGTTTTTTTGCTGCCGGCCTTTATGGAAAACACACCCTGCTTTTCAAGAGCCGCCTTCCAACCCTTATTTTAAATACTCAAATAGTCAACAGCGTCATCGCCGTCATCTTTTTCTATTTTATTCCGGCACTCGGCATCACTCCGAAAACGCTGCTCTTCATCTATCTTTTTGTGTCGTTCGCACTGATCTTGGTCTGGCGCGTGCGTCTCGTTTCGCTTTTTGGATTTCGTAAAAAACAAAAAGCGTTCCTCATCGGAGAAGGAAAGGAAATACTCGAACTGTACGAAGAAGTAAATAACAATCCTCGGTACTCCTTGTCATTCACCGGCTTTCTCGATATAGGTAAAGACGGTTACGATATTGAGGATGATCTCGTTAGGAAAGTATACGAAGACGGTATCTCCGTTATCGTGGTTGATTCCAAAAGCGCAAAGATCGAACCGCTCTTGCCTCACTTATATAATCTGATATTTGCCAACGTTCGTTTTGTGGATATGCATAAAGTCTACGAAGATATCTTTGACCGCGTTCCGCTTTCTCTTCTTCGCTATAATTGGTTTTTACAGAATATTTCATTCGAATCGCACCCGGTATATGACGCACTCAAACGGGTAATGGATGTCGTGATCTCGCTTTTTGCCGTCATTGTTTCTCTGGTATTCTATCCTTTTGTTTTTCTTGCGATCAAACTTGAAGACGGCGGTCCCATTTTCAGCCATCAAGATCGGGTCGGGAAGGGCAACAGTATTGTTCATCTTTTGAAGTTCCGTACCATGACGACGGACGACGGCGGGAAATGGGAAGATGGAGAGGTGGCGAAACCGGAAAATAAGGTAACGCGAGTCGGAGCATTTTTACGAAAAAGCCGGATCGACGAACTTCCGCAACTTTGGAACGTTTTGTTCGGTTCTATATCATTAATAGGACCGAGGCCGGAATTTCCCGATCCTGTAAAGCGATACGCAGCGGAAGTGCCGTTTTACAATATTCGCCACCTCATCAAACCGGGACTTTCCGGCTGGGCGCAGATCTACCATGAAAATCATCCGCATCATGGCGTCGATGTAGAGGAAACAAAAAATAAGCTTTCTTATGATCTGTATTATCTAAAGAACCGCTCGATCATGCTGGATGTTAAAATAGTGCTGCTTACTATTCGGACGCTGTTGTCGAGGACGGGGAAATAAAGATACCAATATACGAATCAGTACCAATATACAAATGGATACGAATACGACGACAGTCTCGTCATTCCCGCGGAGGCGGGAATCCACGTTCGTTAATAATTTCCAATAAAATTTCAAATTAAAAAATTAATTCACAAATAACATGGATAGAATAAAAGTAGTAGTCACCGGCGGGGCGGGATTCATCGGATCAAATCTTACTGATGGTCTTATTGAAAAAGGATACGAAGTGCATGTCATTGATAATCTCGTGGCGGGAAAGAAGGAAAGAATTCACGCGGATGCGATCTTTCATGAGAAAGACATTCGCAATTTGGAAGACCTGCATGTCATCATGGAAGGCGCGAAATATGTTTTTCATCTCGCCGCGCTTCCTCGCGTGCAGTTCTCTATCGAACATCCCGTCTTAACAAATGAGGTTAATGTCGTTGGAACGCTCAATGTTTTGAAAGCCGCGCATGAGGCTGGCGTAAAAAAAGTCGTTTACTCCGCGTCCAGCTCGGCTTATGGCGACCAGTCGATCATGCCGCTTCGCGAAGATATGTCAGCGCATCCGATAAGTCCCTATGGTCTTCAAAAATATATCGGTGAACTGTATTGCAAACTCTATAGCGAAGTCTACGGCTTGCCGACCGTATCGCTGCGTTATTTCAATGTATTCGGACCAAAACTTGATCCGGACGGAGCCTATGCTCTTGCGGTCGGTTTGTTCTTGCGGCTTCGTAAAGAAGGGAAACCGATCACCGTTACCGGCGACGGTACGCAAACGCGCGACATGACACACGTACGCGATGTGGTGCGGGCAAACATTCTCGCCGCGGAAAGCGATACGGTCGGACAAGGCGAGGTTATGAATATCGGTTCGGGAAAAAATCATACCATCAATGATCTCGCGGCACTGATCGGCGGTCCGGTCGAACACATCGCTCCGCGCTTAGAGCCGCACGATACGCTGGCCGATAATTCGCTCGCGAAAAAATTGCTCGGATGGGAACCGCAGGTGAGCTTCGAAGACGGGATCGCGGAACTCAAAAAAATATTTGAAATAAATTCGTAGCATCTCAAAAAAACCGCCTCGATCGAGGCGGTTTTCACTTTCAAGCGGCTTTAGCGTAAGAGCTCTTTTGTAATTGTGGGATGATCAAACTCGTCTTTATCTATGTGTATTTCAGATTGATCGCACTCTATCCTGATACGCCTAGAACCGCCTTGACCAAGCGGGTATAATCCAACTTCCTTACCATTAAAAAAATCTTTTGCATCATAATAATTTATCTCAAATATGACTTTCATCATAATACTTTGCTCCCATTGCAGGTATCAAAAACCTCATTTGTTATATACTATTAACCAATAACAGTCAAGAAAATAGGCATCATTAGGCTTGGAGGTTCGGCCTATGCATGTTATACTCGCCTTTATAAAACATATGGAATTCGAAATAATCAAACGGTCAAAAAAGTCCAAGGCAAGGCTCGGACTGCTCAAAACGGCGAATGGCGTGGTGGAAACACCAGCGTTTGTCGGCGTGGCAACGAAGGCAACGATAAAAACGCTCTCGACCGAGGATGTGGAACGGACGGGAACGCAGATACTTATTTCCAACACCTTTCACCTGCATTTGCGGCCCGGCGAAGATCTGGTGAAAGCGAACGGCGGAGTACACCAATTTATGGGTTGGAAACATCCGATGATGACGGACTCCGGCGGATTTCAGGTTTTTTCACTCGGATTCGGAACGGATCACGGCGTGGGAAAAATTTTGAAAAAAGGCGAGGAGCGCACGATCGAAGAGGGAATGCAGCCGCAGAAAATAAAAATTACGGAAAAGGGCGTAGAATTTCGCTCGCCGGTAGATGGTGCGAAATTATTTCTCGGTCCGAAAGAATCGATCGCAATACAAGAAAAGATCGGTGCGGATATCATTCTCGCCTTTGATGAATGCCCCAGCCCGCTCGCAGATTATGAATATATGAAAACTTCGATGGCAAGAACGCATCGATGGGCGGAGATTTGTCTGAAGGTGAAGAAAAACAAGAAACAAGCGATGTATGGAATCGTCCAAGGCGGAAAATGGGAAGACCTTCGCAAAGAAAGTGCGTGCGCGATCGGCGCGATGGGTTTTGACGGCTTCGCTATCGGCGGGGAATTCGGATATGACAAGGAAGGAATGGCAAAAATGATCGAAACCACGCTCGCCGAACTCCCGAATGAAAAACCCGTGCATCTTCTCGGTGTGGGCCACCCCGAGGATTTTGAATATATTATAAAATCAGGAGTGGATACTTTTGATTGCATCGCCCCGACACATTATGCCAGACACGGCACGGCGTTTACAAGCGGAGGCAGATTATATATGAAAAAAACGGTGTTACTGAAAGACAAAAAACCCCTCGACCCGAAGTGCGGCTGCTATGTCTGCAAAAATTACACACGCTCGTATTTGGCACATCTGTTTCGCGCAGGGGAGTACACAGGAATGCATTTGGT
>JALNYN010000008.1:13134-72275 GCA_023229825.1 Minisyncoccota bacterium | reverse complement strand
GATCAATGGTGAGGGTGACGCCGGAATTTACCGAAATGTCATTTTGGATGATGTAGACGCCTCCGGCGGTGGTCCAGGTGGTGTTCGAAGCGATGCTGGCGGTGATGTTGGTGTCGGCGAAGACGCTTCCACACGGCACAAAAATACCCGCGAAGATCACGGGGAAAATTATAGAAAGAAACCGCCTGACATTACTATCAATAATTATTTTTTTTAACATATAGTATTGCTTAATTAATTTTATAATTATAAGTACCATTTAACAAGCGGAAATGCTTATCGGCCTACGGCAAAACCGCTTGTAATTCATCGAATGATAAAGTGAGAAACTCTTCCTCTTTTTATCTTACTAAAAGCGAGTTTACAAAACGGTAACAATTTAATCCTAAAAAATCTCCATTTTATTGGAGATTTTGAGTTATCCACAGACGATTTTTAACGATCCGTTTTTTACTTTATTCTATACCCAAAACCGTTGATCGTACGTATGAAATCCGATTTCCCTTTTTGCTTGATCTTTTTTCGCAACCGACACATATGAGCTTCCAAAGTTTTGGTATCACAATCCTCCTCTTTCCACACCTCTCTCAACAGCATTTCTTTCGAACAGATCGCGCCTGCGTTTTCCATCAAGCATCGGAGCAAAGCATGCTCTTTTGCCGTGAGCTTAATTTGTTTCGCGCCTCGTTTTACCGTCGGATCTCCGATATTAAGTTTGAGATCTCGGTATTTTAAAAGGGGCTCTTCTTTTTGTACCCCCTCTTGATGATCCCTCAATTGCACTTCTACCCTTGCGTTCAATTCTTCAAACGAGTAGGGTTTGGTAACATAATCGTTTGCCCCAATATCAAAACAGCCAACTTTTATTTCAGGATCGATTTCCGCCGACAGCATGATAATAGGTACTTTATCTCCTCTTTGCCGGATCTCGGAGCAAATCTCCTTTCCATTCCTATAGGGTAAATTGATATCAAGAATAACTATATCGTATTGACTGTCTCCTGCTTTTTTTGACCCTTCCCTCCCATCTTCCGCGACATCGACCAAAAATCCATTCTGTGTAAATGACTCTTTTAACACAAAAACAGTTTCTTGTGAATCTTCTACTATCAGCATTCTTTTCATATAGTTTATTATATAACTAATAATACAATAATTTATAAAAAAACAAAACTTAACTAAAAAAATAATTTGAAATCAATATGAAGGATCTTTTACGACAAAAAAAGCGGCACCGCTCGCGCGGGAGAAATTAAAAATCAGTAATTGGAGATTTCTTAAAAAACAACGCTCCGGTTTTTTCCGGAGCGTTGTTTTTGTTTAACTTTGTTAAAGTCAGCAATTATCATCTCCAATTAACCCAATTACTTTCGTCGTCATTCCGGACCGCGAGCCGGAATCCACGTCTGTCGTTACTTCCCGTGGATCCCGTGTCCCGGCACGGGATGACGACTAACGTACATTTTTAAAATGTTTCGGACGGGGTCGGAGACCCGCGTCCGGCGAAAAAATTAAATAATGTAAATTTGACGATCGGGTTTTTCTCGGTCGACTTTTTTTCCGCTCATTAGACATTTGGATTTTTGTTGGAAATAAAAGCAGTTTCACTCTTATATTTTCTGCATTCATTCGGAAATAAAAGTTGATACTTTTATTTCGCTCACTCACTTAAAAATTAGAAATTTGGAATTGGAAATTTTTAAAAAAACAACGCTCCGGTTTTATACGGAGCGTTGTTTTTGTTTATTCGGTTGTTTCTTCCATATCCACGTTTTCAACTTCCTCATCGTCTTCCAATCGGGCTCGGAATCCTGTTCCAACCGGAATCAATCTTCCGATCAGGATGTTTTCTTTCAATCCTGAGAGGTCGTCGGTGGCACCCTTAGTGGCGGCATCGATCAAGATCCTTGATGTGTTTTGGAATGATGCGGCGCTCAAGAAGCTTCTGGTCGTGAGCGAGATCTCGGAGATTCCGAGAACGACGGTGTCGCCTCTTGCTTCTCTTCCGCCTCTCTCGGCAACTCTTTCGTTCTCTTCATAGAGCTCGATGTTTTCGATCGTCTGTCCAATGTTGAACTTCGTGTCTCCTCCGTCGCGTATGACGCGCCGTGAGAACATTTGACGAATGACGATCTCGAGGTGCTTGCGGTCGATGCTCGCGCCCTGCAATTCGTAAACTTTTCCGATCTCGGCGATGATGTAGTTTTCGGCTTTTTCTTTTCCTCCGTATTTGAAAATTTCGGAAATGTCGCCGGCTCCGTCGGTCAGTACATCACCCTTTTCAACTTCTTCGCCCACTTTCACGAGCGCAACGCGGCGATAGTCGGTCGTATATTCAGCTTCGGCTTTTTTGTCTTTTCCTTTCGCTCCCGCACCGAGAACCTTTATGATCAATTCTTTTTCTCCCTGGCGGATCTCCGTTACCACTCCGTCTTCTTTGGCGATGATCGCATTCGATCTGATGGAACGGCGTTCGAAAATTTCCTCGACGCGCGGAAGTCCGGCGGTAATGTCTCCTCCTGCGGTGGCGATACCTCCGGCATGGAACGTACGCATGGTCAGCTGCGTTCCCGGCTCTCCGATAGCTTGCGCGGCGACGACGCCGACCGCCTCTCCGAGATCAACAAGCTTGTTGCGGCCGAGATCCAATCCGTAGCACTGTCGGCAAACGCCGTAGAGCGCTTTACAAGACAAGGGCGAGCGAACCATGACTTCGAGCACTCCGGCTTCTTCGATGGCTTTCGCGTCGGCTTTCGTCATGAGATGTTTCTTTTTGAAGAGTACTTCCCCGTTCGGCGCCACAACGTCCTTCGCAAGAATGCGTCCTTTGAGATTCTTTGAGATCGGGATTTCCATTCCGTAAATATCCTGCTTTCTGAGCGGAATACCGTTCTTTTCTCCGCAGTCTTCTTCACAGACCACCACTCCGTCGGAAACATATACCAAACGGCGCGTGAGATATCCGGCTTTTGCGGTGTTCAAAGCGGTGTCGGTCAAACCTTTGCGGGAACCGTGCGTGGAAATAAAGTATTCGAGAGGAGAGAGTCCTTCTTTGTTGGACGGTTTGATCGGGAAGTCGATGGTGCGTCCGGTCGTGGAGATAATGAGTCCTTTCATTCCGGCCATCTGAACGATAGCGGAAAGCGAACCTCGAGCTCCGGAATTGATCATGTCATATACGGAACCATGTTTTTCAAATGCTTCCGGAATATATTTTTCGATCTGATTGATAGCGTCCTGCCAAATTTCGATCGTTTTGCGATAGCGCTCGTTTTCAGAGAGGAGTCCGTCGTCGAATTGTTCAACCACTTTATCCGCCATCGCCTGATGAGCGGCGATAATTTCTTTCTTCTGAGGGGGGACTTTCACGTCGTCGATACCCCAGGTAATACCGGCTTTTGAAACCCATTTGAAACCGAAGTTCTTTATTTTATCTAAAATGTCGGGAGTTCCTTCAATGCCGTATCGCGCGATAATGTCATCGACGATCTTCGACATCGCGCTTTTGTTTATTTCTTTGTTGATGAACGCGAAATCTCTCGGTAGAATTCCGTTAAAGAGAAGGCGTCCGATGGAAGTCTTGAACGGTTTTCCTTCGAACTGCGCGTATTTCGGGCTGTCTGTGCCGAGAACGAGAATTTCGGCGCGGATCGAAGCTCTGCCGAAGTCGTATGCCATGATGGCGCTGTTCGGATTCGGATAGAATTTTCCTTCTCCTTTTTCTCCGGGAATGATCTTGGTTGTCCAGTAGGCGCCAAGAACGATGTCGAGCATTTTTGCTGAAGATACCGCCTCGCCGTTTCCAGGTTTGAGGAGATTTTTTGCCGAGCTCATGAGTTCACCGGCTTCTTTCTGTGCTTCGCGGGAAAGCGGAACATGTACGGCCATCTGGTCGCCGTCGAAGTCCGCGTTGAAAGCGGAGCACACGAGCGGGTGAACCTGAATGGCGGAACCTTCCACGAGGATCGGATGGAATGCCTGAATACCGAGGCGATGCAAGGTCGGAGCGCGATTCAAAAGCACGTATTTTCCTTTGATGACCTCTTCCAAGAGCGCCCACACTTCCGGCACGGCTTCATCAATAAGACGATTGGCGCCGCGGATGTTGTAGGCGAGTTCGCTTTCCAAAATCTTGGAAACGACGAACGGGCGGAAGAGTTCGAGAGTCAGATATTTCGGAAGTCCGCATTGATCGAGTTTGAGATCCGGTCCGACGACGATGACGGAGCGTCCGGAATAGTCCACGCGTTTTCCGAGGAGATTCTGGCGGAAAAGTCCTTGCTTGCCTTTGAGTGTGTCGGAAAGCGATTTGAGCGCGCGCCTCTGTGCTTGGTTCATCGCGGCGGAGGTCTGTTTTCTTGCTGAGTTATCGATAAGCGCATCGACGGCTTCCTGCAAAATACGTTTTTCGTTGCGCAAAATGACATCCGGAGCGTCGATCTCTTTCAGTTTTTTGAGGCGGTTGTTTCGGTTGATGACGCGGCGATACAGATCGTTCACATCGGAGGTCGCATGGCGGCCGCCGTCGAGCGGGATCATCGGGCGAAGTGCCGGAGGGGTGATCGCGATGGTCGTCAGGAACATCCATTCAGGACGAACTCCCGAGGTCAAAAGCGATTTCACGAGTCCGAGGCGCTTCTGGACCTTAACGCGTTCAGTATTTCCAACTTTCTGGTATTCGATATCAAGAGCCTCTTTCATTTCGGCGAGATCGATCTTTTTGAAAATATCATAAATGGCTTCCGCTCCGATCCCTGCCGAAAAAGCGCTTCCGTATTTGACCGAATATTTGTGATAGAGCGCTTCGTCCAAAACTTTTCCTTCTTCCAGCGCTTCAAGTTCGCGTTTTGCCGAGGTCAGAAGTTCTTTCATTTTGTCTTTCGCTTTATCGTCGGAAAGCGTTTTAACCCTTCCCTTGTACTCGGAATCAAGCTCTTTCATGAGGCGAGCTTTTTCTTCCTGATTGACGTGAGTAACGATGTATCCGGCGAAGTAGATCACCTTTTCGACTTCGGCAACGGGCAAGCCGAGCATAAGTCCGATGCGGGACGGTACGCCGCGGAGGAACCAGATGTGCGAAACCGGCGCCGCGAGTTCGAGGTGTCCCATTCTTTCGCGTCTGACGATCGATCTCGTGATCTCCACGCCGCATTTTTCGCAGACGATGCTTTTGTATCGGATTCCTTTGTATTTTCCGCAATAACATTCGTAATCTTTTTCAGGTCCGAAAATTTTCTCGCAGAACAATCCGCTTCGCTCGCTTCGCTGCGTGCGATAGTTGATCGTTTCCGGTTTCGTTACTTCTCCGTAAGACCACGAGAGCATCGCCTCAGGCGAAGCAAGTTTGAGAGAAATGTGGTCAAAATCATTCAGACTGAAACCTTGATGTTTTGGAGCTGTGAATTGCTCGATATTTGTTTCTGTCGATCCCATAATGATTGTGTGATAAATAGTAAAGTGTTAAATAATTTAGACCATTTTATTCTCCGATAATTTCTTCTTCCGTTCTCTTGAGCTCGATGTCCATCGCGAGTCCGCGGAGCGAAGCGAGGAGTACGCTGAACGATGCGGGAATGTTGGGGTGTTTGATGTTCTCTCCTTTGATGATCGAATCGAATGCCGCGGTGCGTCCCACTATGTCGTCCGATTTGACCGTGAGCATTTCCTGGAGGGTGTAAGCGGCGCCGTATCCTTCGAGAGCCCAAACTTCCATTTCGCCGAATCTCTGTCCTCCTCCCTGCGCCTTTCCTCCGAGCGGCTGCTGCGTGATAAGGCTGTAAGGTCCGATCGATCGCATGTGGATCTTGTCTTCAACCATGTGATGGAGCTTCATGATATACATGTAGCCGACCGACACATCCTGCTCAAATTTCTCGCCAGTGCGTCCGTCATAGAGTTTTACTTTTCCGCTTTCCGGCACTCCGGCTTTGACGAGCTCCGCTTTGACCTCTTCATCCGAGACTCCGAGGAACGGGGGCGTGATCGCCTGATAATTCAATTTAGAAGCTGCCAGTCCCAAGTGCAGTTCGAAGATCTGTCCGAGATTCATACGAGAAGGAACTCCGAGAGGCGTCAAGATCATGTCTACCGGTTCGCCGTCTTCGGTGTACGGCATTTCTTCAACGGGGAGAATTTTTGAAATAACTCCCTTGTTTCCATGGCGTCCGGCGAGTTTGTCTCCGACGGTCACGCTTCTGATCTGCGCGACTTCAATATAGATGCTTTGAATGATCCCCGATTCCAAGCTGTCGCCGCGATCGCGCGAGAATACGCGCACACCGACGATGCGTCCGCGTTTGCCGTGCTCCATGCGAAGCGAGGTATCTTTGACGTCGCGCGCTTTGTCTCCGAAGAGCGAACGGAGGAGTCTTTCTTCCGGCGTGAGCTGAGTCTCTCCTTTCGGGGTGATCTTTCCGACGAGAATATCTCCGGGGCGAACCTCGGCGCCGATGCGGATAATGCCGTTCTCATCCAAGTCTTTGAGTTTTGCTTCTCCGACATTCGGGATATCAGGTGTGGTCATTTCCGGTCCGAGCTTGGTATCGCGGACGTTCACGGAAAATTCTTCGATGTGGATCGTGGTAAATTTATTGTTCTCAACCAATCGTTCGGAAAGAATGATGGCGTCTTCGTAGTTCGCTCCGTTCCATGACATGAAAGCGATCCTGATGTTCTGTCCGAGAGCGAGCTGGCCGTTGTCGGTCGTTGACATGTCGGCGATGACCTCGCCGCGCTTTACTTTCTGTCCCGATGACACGCTCGGCCGCTGGTGAAGAACGACGAAGCTGTTCGTTCTTGAGAAATTAACGAGCGGATAGGTGTGTTCTTTGTTGTGAGTATCTTTGACGATGATCTTGCGGCTGTCGGCATAGGTAACCGTTCCATCTTCATTGGCGAGGAGCATGCGTCCGCCGTCGCGAGCGGCCGTTTCTTCGATTCCGGTCGCCACAAACGGAGCTTCGGGTACGAGGCAAGGAGTCGCCTGGCGCTGCATGTTTGAACCCATGAGCGCGCGGTTTGCGTCGTTGTGCTCGAGGAACGGGATCATGGATGTGGCGACGGAGAAAGCCTGATTCGGTGCCACGTCGATAAAGTCGACATCTTTCTTGTCTATCAAAACCGGATGAGCTCCGATACGGACCTCGACTTTATCTTCGGTGATCTCGCCGTCTTCGCTGTGCGGAGTTGCACCGTGCGCGATCTTGTAGCCTTCCTCTTCGAGCGCGTTTAAGAACGAGATCTCTTTGGTGATCTTTCCTTTTTTTACATGAGCATACGGAGTTTCGATAACGCCGAATTCGTTGATGCGGGCATATACGGAAAGACGGAGGATAAGACCGATGTTCGGACCTTCAGGCGTATGGATGGGGCAAAGGCGTCCGTAGTGGGAAGGATGTACGTCGCGGACCTCAAAACCGGCGCGTTCACGGGTCAAACCTCCGGGACCAAGAGCGGAAAGCGTTCGGAGATGTTCGATCTCGGAAAGCGCATTTTCCTGATTCATGAATTGCGAGAGCTGGTTCGTCGCGAAGAATTCTTTGATGCGAGCCTGAAGCGGGCGCGGGCTGATGAATTGGATCGGAGCGGAAACATCGGATTCGGCGGTCGACATTCTGTCTTGGATGTTTCTTTTCATCTGCGACATACCGACGCGGATCTTCTGCTGAAACATTTCACCGACGTATCTCACGCGGCGAAGACCGAGATGGTCGATATCGTCATGAGCCGCGCCCGGAGTATTATTGAGTTCTATTATATTTTTTACGATGGCGACCACATCTTCGAACGAGAGCGTTCGGCGAGCTTTGTCCTCTTCGCTGGCATCCTTATTGAAACGTTTGTTGAAGCGAAGGCGTCCGACGGGAGAAATATCGTATTTGTCCTTGCTGAAAATGGCATCAACGAAATCCCTCGCGTTGTCTGCGGTTGCCATATCGCCGTCGCGAAGCCTTTGGTAAATGCCGACGTATGAATCTTCTCTGGTCGCGCCGCCGTCTTTGGCGAGAGACATTTTGATGGCGTCCATCGCAAGCGGAGAATCTTTGAAAGCATTGATGATCTGTTCTTTGGTGCCGTCTCCGAATACTTTAAGAAGAAGGGATACCGGGAACTTTCGTTTTCGGTCGATACGAACATGAATGCCGACGTCGTTGTCCGTTTCGAGCTCCACCCACGCGCCGCGAGCCGGAATTATTTTTGCGCCGAAGATCTTGCGGCCGCGGAATTCCGAAGCGGTAAAGAAGACGCCGAAGGATCGGGCCAGCTGAGGAACGATAACGCGCTCCACTCCATTGATGATAAACGTGCCGTGCTCCGTCATGAGAGGAAAATCAGCCATGAAGAGTTCCTGCTCTTTTTCTTTATTGAGAAACTTGTTCAGAAGTTTGACCTTCACGCGAAGAGGCGCTTCGTAGGTCAGCTTGTTCTGCTTCGCATAAAACTCGTCGAACTTCGGCGGAAGAATTTCGAAGGAAACGAATTCAAGAGAGAATTTTTTATCAGAATAATCTTTGATCGGAGAAAATTCTCGGAAGATCTCCTGGATGCCGCTCTTGATAAGCGTGTTGTATGAATCAAGCTGAGCCTCCACGAGATTCGGCGTCTCGGTGAGGGGCTTCTGATACAGCGAAAAATATTTTTTCTCTCGTTTTGTGGTATTCATAAAATAAATGTCTTTTTATATAGATACAAATATACGAATGAGTACGAATGATACGAATAAAATACGAATTGCGGACCGAACACAAAAAAACTCGCCTTTCTCACCAAGGCATTGCATTTTTGTTCAGACGCGCTCTACTTGTTGTATGTAAGCAAGGTAGCGAAATTATATTAGGCCTCTAAAACGAGCGTTTTTCAGCCATGAACTCATCCTAAAACGTTGCTGTTCAGTATACTCCTATAGAGTTTTTTTGTCAAATCCACAAAAGTCAACCCGAAGCAAACTGTGGATAAGTTATGACCCGCGGACTAAAATCGTCTGACAGCTGGTACCGTCAGCGTTTTGAGCTTATTTATCGCAAAGTATGCCAAAAAATTCCCGTCGCCGGTCTGGGGTTGCACCCCTGACCGAAACGTTTCGAGAAGTCACGAACTTTTTTTCATCATTGGACATTTCATTGCTTGCCCTGCGTAGCTTTAGCGAAGTAGGGGAAATTAGAAATTGGAAATTGGAAATTTTTAATAAACCGCCCCCCCACAAAAAAGAGGAGTCTGTCTCCCCTTTTTCCCTGTTGCTTTTTGCTTATTGCATTTTCCTTTCTTATATATCATCCTCTGCCAGTTCTTTTCCGTCCATGACAGCGACAACTTTTTCCACAACTGATGAAATATTTACATTCGATTTAATGATGAAATACTTTACTCCCTTTGCCGTCGCTTCAGCTTTCTTTTCCGTATCGGCGAGATTGCTCAATATCATGACCTGCACATCCTTTCCCCATTCATCTTCGCGAAGATGATTCAGCATCTCAAGACCGTTCATTATCGGCATAATGATATCAAGCAGAATGAAATCGGGATGCTCGCGAAAAGCAGCCTCAAGTCCTTCCTTGCCGTCCTTCGCAGACATGACGGTAAGATTTTTCTCCTCTGAAAACCGCTCCACCAACGCTTTGCGAATCATCGGCTCGTCCTCAACAATGAGAATTTTTTTTGCTTTTTCCATAAAAAACGGTTAATGCTGTTAGACACCCATTATACCATGCGCCACAATAAACACACAAATTAAAAAATTAAAAATACCACTACTCCGCCGATCCATCTCCGCCATCATTCTGGACCATCCACATCGCCGTGTTCGTGGTTATGTCTAGATTCCAGATCATGTCCGGAGTGACGGCGAATGCGGCTCGGAAATCTTCCATGGTCAGGTCTTGGGGAGAAAATTATATCATACCCGCACATGTCTTATATTCGTTTGTAAATGTCATCGAACCGTTTGATATCATCCTCTCCAAGATACTGTCCGGTTTGAACCTCTACGATCTCCAAATTTTCTTTACCGGGATTTTCAAGGCGGTGTTTGGTACGTGCGGGGATGTATGCGCTTTCGTTTTGATTAAGTACGATATATTCATCGCCTTTTGTGGCGCCAGCGATACCGGCAACCACGACCCAATGTTCAGAACGATGTTCGTGCGACTGCAGCGAAAGCTTCGCTCCGGGATACACAAGGATCTTTTTTACTTTATAGAATGGCGTATCGATCAGCACTTCGTATCTTCCCCACGGTCGGTGAACGATAATATTATGTTCCGCTTCCGGATATTTATTTTGTTCAAGATATGCGAGAATTTTTTTAACGTCTTCACTTCTACCCTTCTTATGAATGAGAATACTGTCATTGTTTTCAATAATGATCAGGTCCTCAACGCCTATGGTTGCCACAAGACGATTGCCGGCCGAATGCACGAAAATATTTTTTGAGTCAATGTGAACGTGACGCTCATTCGTCAAGTTATTTTCTCTTGCCACTTCCGACATACTGTCGAAAGACCCGACGTCGCTCCATCCGAAATTTCCTTCAAAAACAATGATGCGCTTGGACTTTTCGGATATGCCGCGGTCAAACGCGACAGAAAAAAGTTTAGAGAAATTTTTTGTAAAGGACTCAAGGCTTTTATCAAATAATTTGTATGTGTTCGGTTCGTGTTCTCTTAGTTCTCTTACGAAAGTTTCCGCACTGAGCATATACATGCCGGAATTCCACACGAAATCTCCTGAAGTGATATATTGGACAGCTGTGTATCTTTCAGGCTTTTCTTTAAACGCCAAAACTTGAAAAAATGCCCCTTTTTTCTTACCTTTTTTTATGTAACCATATCCCGTTTCCGGTTTCGTTGGAGTGATCCCGATAGTGCTTATATAACTCCCAGTTTCATTCGCCATTTTTTTAACCAGCTTTGAGAAAGAGTCGTTGTCGGCGATATAATGATCGGAAGGAGCGAACAGTATCGGTTCTGAAACGCGAACGTATTTGTGATCCAAAAGATACCGAACCGCATACGCGACTGCCGGAAGCGTGTTTTTACTTTCGGGTTCGATGATGATATTTTTCTCCTCTATTTTTGGATATACCTCCCTTATCTGATTCAAAACATTGAAAAGATGATTTTCGCCTGTAATGAAATAAATATTCTCCGCCGGCATCACGCGGCGCATGCGAAGAAAGGTCTCCTGCAAGAGAGATTTGTCGCTGTAAAGATTAAGAAATTGTTTGGGATAATTTTTCCGAGAAAGCGGCCACAGCCGAGTCCCCGAACCGCCGCAAAGGATCACGGAGTTCATAGATATGATAATATACTCCAACAAGCATCTATTGCAACTTGACAGAACAATAAAAAAGTGGCCAGCAAAACAATTTTGTCAAAAAAAAGCAGACCACTTCGGTCTGCCATCTGCCTTTTTACGCTACTTCGCTAAAACCAACGGATGCATATCATCCTTATCAAATGCTTTTGTTGAGAAGCAGATCATTTCACTTCCCGGCTCAAGTTCAAACGTATGCGCCATATTTTTTGGAACATATATTACTGACCCGATCTTCAAAGAAAAAGTTTCTCTGCTTTCGGGTTCTTTTACGCGCTGCGTCGCAACGCTCCCGCCGCCTTTCAAAATAACAAAAATTTCATCTTTCTTTACATGGTAGTGATTCCCCAAAGGAATCCTTTCTTTTGTTGCAAACCTCTGAACGGAGAAATCCCAATCGTCCGTATTAAACTCTGCTATCGCCCTGCGAGCGTCTTCGTGCACGAGATCTATCAAGCCGACAAAACCCACTTCTGATTCTTTCATTGTTCTTCCTCTTGCTGATCTTAAGCTACTATGTCAAAAGTACTGTCACCGTGATATCATTTTTTATTTCACCTGTCAACGTTTTCAATCGCTTAAAAAAATGGCAGAATGAAATTTAACATATTCGTATTTTCTATTAATTATTTGTTCATATGAAAAAAGCACTTATCACGGGCATCACCGGGCAAGACGGTTCCTATCTCGCGGATCTCCTACTAGAAAAAGGCTACGAAGTCCATGGGATCATACGCCGAGCCAGCACGATCAACACGCACCGCCTTGATCATATTTATCAAGATCCCCACGAGGAAAATCCGAAACTGCATTTGCATTACGGCGATCTTTCCGATGCCAGCAACTTAAGCCGGCTTCTCGAAAAAATACAGCCTGACGAAATTTATAACCTTGGTGCGCAGAGCCACGTTCGCGTAAGTTTTGACACTCCGGAATATACCTCGGATGTAACCGGTCTCGGAGCGCTTCGCCTGCTCGATGCGATACGAGAAACAGGGATCAAAACAAAATTCTACCAGGCATCATCAAGCGAAATGTTCGGCAAAGCGGTGGAACTTCCTCTCAAAGAAACATCGCAATTTCATCCGCGTTCGCCATACGGCTGCGCAAAAGTGTACGCCTATTGGATCACGAAAAACTACCGCGAAAGCTACGGGCTTTTCGCATGCAACGGAATTCTCTTCAACCACGAATCACCCCGCCGCGGAGAAACGTTTGTAACGAGAAAGATCACGCAAGGATTGGCAAGAATAAAAACCGGCAAACAAGACAAATTATTCTTGGGAAATCTGGATGCAAAGCGCGACTGGGGCTATGCGAAAGATTACGTTGAGGGTATGTGGCGGATACTGCAGCATAAAACGCCGGATGATTTTATCCTTGCCACAGGCGAAACACATTCCATCCGAGAATTCGCCGAAGAATCCGCCAAGCACCTTGGTTTTGAGATCGAATGGAAAGGTAAAGGTATGAAAGAAAAAGGCATTGATAAAAAAACAAAAAAAGTTTTGATCGAGATCGACCCTGTCTATTTCCGTCCCGCCGAAGTGGATGTGCTTTTAGGTGATTACAGCAAAGCCAAAAAAACCCTCGGTTGGCAGCCAACGACGACATTCAAGACATTGGCGAAGTTAATGACTGAAAGCGATTATGAAGCGGAGAAAGATATAAAATTTACATAAATAACCTTGATGTGGAAAATCCCTCTTGAGCAGTATAAAGAATTCCATCGGCTCATGCCTATTCTTTGCGTAGACGGGGTTGTAGTACGAAACAATTCGTTTCTTCTCCTAAAAAGGAAAAACGCTCCAGCAAAAGATGAATGGTGGTTTCCCGGAGGACGAGTGCTTCGCAACGAACTTCTCGTTGATGCCGTCAAAAGAAAGATTTGGGAAGAAACCGGCCTTGAATCAGAAAAGCTGGAGATACTGGGTGCTGATGAGACGCTTTTTCCAGACGGACCATTCGAATGGTCGACACATACTGTAAATATAGTTTTTAAGGCAGAAGCAAAAGACGGCAATGAAAAAATAGACGATCAATCACAAGAATTCCAATGGTTTGAAAAAATAGATGAAAGCTGGCCTCCATATGTAAAAAAATTTTTAGAAAAAGCAAGATTTTAATTAAACTATTATACTAACTCATGAAAAAAGATTCAAAAATATTCGTAGCCGGTCATCGCGGGCTTGTAGGATCGGCTATCGTCCGAGACCTTGCAAAAAAGGGCTACAAAAATCTTTTGCTTAAAACCCATAAAGAACTTGATCTTCTTGACCAGAACTCAGTCGCAAAATTTTTCGCAGCCGAAAAACCGGAATATGTGTTTCTCGCTGCCGCCAAAGTCGGCGGTATTGTGGCGAACAATACTTATCCTGCTGAATTCATTTATCAAAACTTGACGATCGAAACGAATATAATCGAAAGTTCGCGAAAGAGCGGTGTCAAAAAACTTCTTTTTCTCGGAAGCTCCTGCATCTATCCGCGTATGGCACCCCAGCCGATCAAAGAAGAATATCTTTTGACGGGAGAGCTTGAACCGACTAACAAAGCCTACGCGATCGCAAAGATCGCCGGCATCGTTATGTGCGAATCGTACAATAAACAATACGGCACGAATTTTATTTCCGTCATGCCGACCAATCTCTATGGCATAAATGATAATTTTGACCTCCAAAATTCACATGTTCTCCCCGCAATGCTTCGAAAATTTCATGAAGCAAAAATATCCGGCACAAAAGAAGTCATTCTCTGGGGAAGCGGAAAACCAAAACGCGAGTTTCTCTACGTCGACGATCTTGCCGATGCTTGCGTTTTTCTCATGAACAAATATGACGGCAAAGAGATCGTCAACATCGGCACAGGCGTTGATGTCTCAATAAAAGAACTCGCGGAACTCGTCCAGAAAACCGTCGGCTTCAAAGGAAAAATAATCTGGGACAAAACAAAACCCGACGGAACCCCAAGAAAATGGCTCGATGTCACCAAACTCCACGACCTCGGCTGGAAGCACAAAGTCGTACTCGAAAAAGGACTGAAAATTTCATACTCATGGTTCAAAGAAAATTGCAAGTAACTTTCTCATCCGTTCTTTACTTATAGAAGTAATGCTTATTTTTAGTGGAAAAATTCGCTAATATGTTGTAGAATAGACCCATTCGTAAACAAACATAATATAGAAAAATAGAAAGATTCATAGCGATGATATCGCTGATCTTCTTATTTTATATTTTTCTATCTGCTTTTCATGCAAACAACCATAATCAAACCAAAAAAGATCTTCCGTTGGAATGACCTTCGCGAGATTTGGCAATACAAGGAGCTCCTCTATTTTTTCACATGGAGAGACCTCAAGGTCCGTTACAAACAAACGGCCATCGGGGCGGCTTGGGCGATATTTCAGCCATTCATGACTATGATTGTGTTTACCGTCTTTTTCGGTACACTGGCAAAGATGCCGTCCGATGGCGTACCCTACCCGATTTTTGTCTATACTGGACTTCTCTTCTGGCAATTTTTTTCTGTCGCGCTCTCCAGTACAAGTTCTTGTCTCATTGCCAATCAATCCATCATTACAAAAGTGTATTTTCCTCGACTCATTTTACCTATTTCTTCTGTTCTCACCCAATTGGTAGACTTTGCCGTTGCAGCCGCCGTACTGGTAGTGCTCATGTTTTATTACGGATACAGTCCAAACATACTTGGAATTCTTTTGATCCCTTTGCTGCTTCTTATCGCATTTATGGCTGCGGTCGGCGGAGGGCTTTTTCTCGCGGCAATTAATGTAAAATATCGCGACGTGAGGTACGTGCTTCCCTATTTTATTCAAATGCTCATGTTTATTACTCCCGTTATTTACCCGGCGAGCATTGCCGGAAAATACTCATGGATCCTAGCCGTAAACCCAATGACCGGCGTTATTCAAAACGCACGCGCTGCGCTTCTCGGTACCGCCCCCATAAACTGGCTGCTCATCGGAATTTCCTTCGTTGCGACATTCGTTCTGCTCGGGATCGGTATCATTGTGTTTAAGAAAACGGAACGGTATTTTGCGGATATCATCTAAATTTTATGGAAAATAATCCTATCATCACCATAAAAAACGTCGGCAAGCGCTACAATATCAACCACCACAGAGGAGGATATGTGGCGCTTCGGGATGTCATAATGACCATATTGCGCTCCCCTTTTAAATTTCTCAAAACCAAAGCCAAACAAATCGCCGGCATCGACACCAAGGAAGAATTTTGGGCGCTCAAAGATATCAATCTTGAGGTGAAGAAGGGCGAGGTTATCGGGATCATCGGGCCGAACGGTTCCGGAAAATCCACGCTTCTGAAAATCCTCTCCCAAATTACTCCGCCGACAACGGGAGAAATTATCATACAAGGCAAAGTCGGCAGTCTTCTGGAGGTGGGCACCGGATTTCATCCGGAACTTTCCGGCAGGGAAAACATTTTCTTAAACGGTGCGATATTGGGAATGGGACGCAAAGAGATCGCCGAAAAATTCGATAGGATCGTCGAGTTTGCCGGCGTGGACAAATTTATTGATACGCCGGTGAAATATTACTCAAGCGGAATGTATGTTCGTCTCGCCTTTTCCGTCGCCGCACACATGGAGCCTGATATTCTCATTATTGATGAAGTACTCGCCGTCGGAGATGCGGAATTTCAAAAAAAGTGTCTCGGAAAAATGGATGAAGTGACAAAACAGGACGGACGAACCATTCTTTTTGTGAGCCACAATATGGGAGCGATAGAACAGCTCTGTACAAAAACAGTACTACTCGAAAAAGGCGAGATCATAAAGTTCGGAAACACAAAAGAGGTTATACGCCATTATACAAAGAGCAGTAATTTTCTCAATTCTGTACTTGAATATAACGAAACAACAGACAAAGACGCAAAAATAAGAAAGATATCACTTTTGGGAAAAGATGATATTCCGTCGGCAAAAATTCCTTTTGATTCGGATTTTTCCGTAGAAGTAGAATACGAGATATTTAGAAAAATCGAACGCGCAATGCTTGCTTTGGGTTGCTATTCCCAAGGAGAACTTCTTTTTTATTCTTCAGACGCCGACAAAGCGGGACAATTGTCCTCATACGCACCCGGCAGATATAAAAGCCAAATACAGATTCCATTAAAGCTTTTAAATGCTGGATTCTACTATCTGGAAATAAATATAAATTGCCCGGGCGTTGAGTTTATCGACAGAAAACAAAACATCCCCTTCGAAATATATCACTCGGACAATCCTTTGTCGGCGATGTATAATAACCAAATTCCCGGAAAAATCATCATCCCCCTTGAATATAAAAACAAAAAGATTTCATAAATCATGAATCAAAAAATCAAACAAAGCCTCCGTCATTTTGTCCAAAAACATTACGGTTATGATCTGAGTGCCATCCGAACAAAAGTCGGCGATGATTTTCTGGATCAAAAAAAACTTTTGGGAAATATACTTACTCCGATGATATTTGACGTTGGCGCCAACATCGGACAAACAACCTACAAATACAAAAAATTATTCCAAAAAGCGGAAATATACGGCTTTGAACCGTTCCCCGAAGTATTTGAAAAATATTCAGAACTCTTCAAAAGAGACAAGCACGTTCATGCGGAACCTATCGCGCTTTCAAAAGAAAACGGAACGGCGGATTTTTATTCCAATAACCTTCATTATACCAACTCTCTCCTTCCGAATAATCCAGAGTATACGGATGGAAATGAGCGCTACGACCCGATCGCAACTCTTCGTGTAAAAACGGAAACATTGGACTCCTACTGTGAAAAACATAAAATAGAGAGAATTCATATTCTCAAAATGGATGTTCAAGGCGGCGAGCTGCTCGTTCTCCAAGGCTCAAAAAAAATGCTCGGAAACGGTAGTATTGATATGATCTTTACAGAAGTTGAGTTTCTCGAAATGTATAAGAGACAGCCTCTCATGCAGGATATCGCATCTTTTTTAACGCCATACGGATTCAATCTCCATAAAATATACAATACAGCAAGCGAAAACGGAGCTCCCGTTGCAGGAGACGCCTTGTTTGTCCGTGCAAAAATATAAAAATAACGCCGTTATGAACAAGGTTATTCATTGCCTAGGTGACAGCCATACAAGTTTTTTTTCAGGGAGCAATACCATTCAACCGCTTTGGCCAAAAGAATCGAATGATAGGATACCCATTTTTAAAACATACCGTATCGACGCTTCGCTCGCTTACAATCTTTGTAAAACCGGTACCACCACGTATGGCAGAGAAAAACTTTTCAACATACTAGAGAAAATTAAGAAAAACGACATTATCCTCCTCTCCTTCGGCGAAGTTGATTGTCGTGTTCATCTCATTAAACAAGCTTCTCTTCAAAATAAACCGCTCAAAGAAATAGCGAAAGAATGTGTTGAGAGATATTTTTCAGTTATCAAAGAAATAACCAGTCTTGGGTATACAGTAATCATCTGGGGAGCAATTCCAACTTCAACCTCCGAAACGCCTATCAATAAGGATTATCCATCATTCGGGTCATGCTTTGAGCGTAATCATGCGACGAAACTTTTTAATGAGTATCTCAGTGAACTCGCTCGTAAAAATAATATTTTTTTTCTTTCTTTTTTTGATGATCTGACAAAAAATGATGGCCTTACAAAAAGAAACTGTCTCGCAGACAAAACCCACCTATCTCAACGGATCATGCCATTGGTAGTTAAAAAGATACGCGTACTGCTTCCTGAAATGAATATTGTTTTGTTCAAAAATACTATCCTTGGAAAATTACCGTGGAAAGTACAATATACGCTTTTTTCGATAGTCTGGAATTTTCAAGATATACTCTTTTCTCTCTCCAGAAAAAGAAAAGATCTCGTCTTCGTATTAAAACAATTCATTAAAAAACTTATTAAAAAATGAAAAAAATCCTTCTTCAACCGCCGAGCGGACACATGGCGAATAATAAAATTTTCGGGCCGGACGTGAACAACACGAGCGAACCATGGCGGGTGTTGCGCGATCGGCTTCGTATGCTCGGATACGAGCTCACCACTGCCGACGACAATACGCTTGATAGTTGCGCATGGGTTTTTTATTTTGATACGCTCGGCTTTGATGGCACCTATATACCGTGCGGCGGGATAAAATCGAAAATACGAGCCCTGTTTGGATTAAAAACATACCGGCCGTGGCCAACGCGCAAGCTCTACCAAGAAGCGATTCAAGCCGGATTGGAGAACAAAATGATCTTGATGATGGGAGAAGGAAAAGCGGTAAACCCGGAAAATTACAACCCTGAGGTGTGGAAAAAATTCAAATATATTTTGACATGGGACGACGATCTGATCGACAACAGAAAATTCTTCAAATATTATCCGCCCGTGCCTCGCAAGGAGCCACCAAAAGATCCTCCGTCATTTCAAGAAAAAAAACTCCTCGCCAACATGTCCTGCAACAAGCGAAGCAGACACCCGAATGAACTTTATTCTGAAAGAAGAAAAACCATTGACTTTTTTGATAAACATTATCCGAATGATTTTGATCTGTACGGGTACTTGGACGTACCGAGGGAAAGGGTATGGCCCTGGCAAATAAAAAAACACAAAACAAACCGGGGTGAATCACACGATAAAATAGAAACGCTTTCCCATTATAAATTTACCGTATGTTATGAAAACATAGCCAAAACAAAAGGCTATGTCAGTGAAAAGATATTGGATGTTCTTATGGCGAGATCAGTTCCCGTCTATTGGGGCGCTGAAAATATCGCCGAATATGTAGACCCCGAAGCATTCATTGATCGTCGAAAATTCAAAAACAATAAAGAACTCGCGGATTTTCTTTTTTCCGTAACCGAAGAACAATATGACAAATATCTTGCAGCTGGCGATCTCTACTTACAAAGTGAAAAATTCAAAAAATTCCTCCCCGAAAATTTCAGTATGACAATTATTAAAATGCTACATATTGCGTAGGTATTTCTCCAATATCACGATATCTTCTATCGTATCAATATCAACGCTTCTTTCTTTTGGCATCACGTAAGGAATTGTGTTCTTGGTAAAGAGAGATTTCCTTTTAAATACTTCTTTCCTAACTATATATATAGCACCATTTGGCATATAGAGCTTTGGGAGTAATTGTCGACTTACAAACGGAAATTTATCATTATGAACCCCGTGCATATAATTATTCTTATCAAGAAGAAATGATTTAAGATATTTATTGTCCGCTTCGCAAACGCTTATGAGAGCACTCGCTACTTTATCTTTTGCAAGAAATTTTATGGCATTTTTAATATCTTTGCTTCCCCGAAGAGGCGATGTCGGCTGAAGAAGCATCGCCATATCAGGCACATATTTTTCTCTCTTTTTCAAATAATCGAGTGCATGCCAGATCGCACTTTCAGAACTAATTTTGTCGCCCGACAAACTCTGCGGACGTCTGATCGTTTCCGCACCATATTTTTTCGCCATCTCCAGTATCTCGTCCGAATCGGAAGAAACAAACACTCTTTCGACTCCCGCAAAAAACGCTGATTCTATCGTCCACGCCATGAGCGGTTTTCCTCCAACCGAAATAATATTCTTTTTCGGAATTCCTTTTGATCCGGCGCGCGCCGGAATAACCGCCAAAGTTTTCATATATAAAACTATTGCATTTTATAAAACCCCCCTTCTCGTAAAAGTTTTTTGAGATCTTTGTTTGAGATTTCTCGACCCTGATCAGTGCAGTATTCTCCAGATTTCGACCTTTTTGAACCGGGATAAAAAACATCCGGTATTTTTTTTACAGGAATAACGCTAAAATTTGGCAGAATAATATATAACTTATCGGTCTCAAGCGCGTTTTCTGATTCTTCGATAGTCAGCAACTTTTCATGTTTACGTTCACCTTCTTTGGCTCCAATAATACGGATCGGGGATGCTTTATTCACAATACTTTCCTCAATCATTATTTCCTGCAAAGCATTCACAGCATCGCCTATTTTTACCGCCGGCATTTTAAAAACAAATATCTCGCTTTCCTTTGTCATTTGAGCTGCTTCGAGCACCAATTGTGCCGCCTCTTTCATCGACATAAAGAAACGCCTCATTTCCGGATCAGTAACCGTAATCGGTTTTCCGTTTCTTATTTGTTTTATAAACAACGGAAAAACGGAACCACGCGACCAAAGCACATTACCAAAACGCACACTGCAAAATTTCGTTTTTTTGGTTCCTTTATAAAAAATGCTGGAAAGCATCAAACGCTCTGCCATCAATTTGGTCGTACCAAGAACACTGCTTGGATTTACCGCCTTGTCTGTTGAAATATTCACCACTCGGTCAACACCGGAAGCAAGCGCGCAATCAATAACATTTTGTGTTCCTTGCACATTCGTTTGATACGCCTCAAACGGATTTCGCTCACACAGGAAAACATGTTTCAGCGCAGCGGCATGAAAAACAATATCGATGTTTTCCGTCGCGCGCATCAAACGCTCTTTATCGCGAATGTCCCCGATAAGAAAATTGACCGGTGCGTTTTCGCCAAGTTCTTGCATCAATTGAAACTGTTTGGAATCATCCCGGCTAAAAATACGGATTTGTTTCGGATTATGATTCGCTAAGAGCTCTTTGACCAAAGTTGAACCGATAGAACCGGTCCCGCCAGTAATTAATATTCGTTTGTTATTCAAAATACTCATAATTATGCATTATACTCATTTTTTATCACATAACGTTTATACGCTATCCTCAGCCCATCGTCAACTGTTGTTTTTTTAAATGTTCCAATTAAAGATTCGAGTTTTTGAGTATCTCCGACTACGGAAACGACTTCCTCTTGGATCGGGCCGTAATGATAACAGATATCTTTTCCTGTTATTTTTTCAATTTTTTTAATAACTTCAAGAATCGTATATCCCTCTCCCGTTGAAACATTTACAATATTCAAACCATCTTTTGCTTTTTTGAGAAGCAAAAAAAATATTTTTGCTGCATCATCAACGAAAATAAAATCGCGAACAGATGTTCCGTCTCCTGAAATAACAATTTCTTTCTTTGCGTGAAATAGCGAATTAAAAGCAAGCCCGATAATTCCACGATTTTTTACATCCCCATACACATTTCCTAATCGCGCAATTATAATTTTAATCTTTTTGTTTTTTTTAGAAAATTCCTCAAGTATGCGTTCTTCCTCCAATTTTTGTTTTGCGTATAAAGTTATCGGAGACAATTCATCCGTTTCCTTCTGTGAATCTTTGCCCCCCTTATATATCATCAGGGATGACGCATAGAGCAAAACTTTTGGTCCACCCTCGCCGATCACAGATACAACTCTTTTAAGAAAAGCGATGTTTGGTTGCGCCAAAAAAATAATACGAGAAACTTGATTCACTATTTCATCAAAAAAGAATTCGCCGTTATCATCGCAAAAATAAAAAACATTTGGCGTAGAAACATAGACGTTTTTTCCGGAATGAAAAACAGCTGTTCTGGAATCGGAAAATTCTCGAAGTAAATGCTCTCCAATAAATCCCGTTCCGCCAACTAAAAGCGTATCGAATTTTTGCATTTTAATAGGTAATAACTTTTTGCACGTTAGGGAGTTTAATCGTTTCAAGGATGCGAACTATCTTTTCTGACGCATTTCCGTGATCATAGGGGTTTTTGCCCTTTTTTACTTTTGCACGAAATTTCTTATCAAACAAACATTTTTCCACAGCTTTCGAAATCGCTTTTCGTTTGCTGGGTACATCGACAACATTTACCCCACGTTCCCGAAATTGTTGTCGCGTTCCAATATTTACGGTAGGGAGTCCAAATGACGGCGCTTCATGGATACCGGCACTGGAATTTCCCACTAAAACATCCGCTACTTTAAGAATTCGTAAGTAATCTTCATACTGAATATGAGGGACGACTTTGAATCCCGATTTATCAAGTTCAGAAATAATACGCTTCCCCCCGGCATCGTTATTGGAATATATTGCCAACACTTCGGCATTATGTTTCTTTTTGATATCCGTAAGCGCTTTAATGCTTTCGCCGATTTGGGCAACCACGGAATCAACCTCGGTCGTAACGGTGTGTTGTGAAAAGACAATAAGCGGCTTTTTTGAATCCAATCCGTATTTTTTCAAAATTTCTTCACGAGGAAGATAAGGTAAACTATTTATCGTATCATTACTCGGGCTTCCTACAAGAAAAACGTACTTCGGATCTTCTCCCAGTTTAATAATACGCTTTCGACTTTCCTCGGAACCGGCAAAATGGATATGCGAAAATTTTGTAGTAGCGTGCCGAAGAACCTCATCAATAGTACCGCTTCGTTCTCCTCCTTGAATATGAGCAACGGGAATATTTAAATGCATTCCGACAACCGCGGCTGCGAGATGCGCTCCGATATCAAAACCGCAAAAGACAATATCCGGTTTTTCACGAGCAATAATATCGGTCAGGGAATGTACAAATGAAGCGAAGGCATGAGCCATCGCAACGCCATCATCACCGTCTTCTGAACCAAATACCGGAGCTATGGCATTTACGGTAAATCCATCATCTTCAACAAATTTTTTCGTTTCCCCGAAAGATTTTACCAAATGGAGCCCTGTCATAACGAGCCGAAGTTCCAACTTCGAGCTTTTTTGCACTGCCTTCATTATTGGCTTCAAACGGCTATAATCCGCTCGACGTTCCGTGACAAATAAAATAACCCGTTTTTTCTTCATAAAATATCTGTTTTTGTTTTATAAAAACCGACGAACTGTTGACTGTTGACATAATCTACCATAAAATATCAAAAAAATAAAGCGCTCCAATTTCGCATGAAGCGCTTTTCTATTTTTACATAATGTCCCGACGTTTTATCTGCACATCTTTTGGAATATCCGCGAGAGATTTTTTACCGATTATTTTTTTGTAATCAACCGCTTTAATTTCTCCTGTGCCGGGGCGTTTTACCCAAATATTGTCTTTGGAAAAAGTTTCTCCTTTTTTAATATCTTTGATGCTTACAACGCAAGCATAGGCAAAATCGATAGTACCCTGCTCTTCTTTTTGAATTTCTTTATTTCCGCCAAGCGCTTGATGAATGGCTTTTGATCCAAGTATCATTTGTTTGAGTTCTGGCGGATCAATCGAAATCATAATATCCGGACCTTCCCAAGTTTTATCGGAAGTGAAATGTTTTTCCAAAATACTTGCACCCAAAGGCACCGATCCGAGGCAAGTGTAGATACCGATAGAATGGTCACTCAGTCCAATAACAGCATCGGGGAACGCTTTTTGTATGTCCCCGAGCGAACCGAGTCGCACTTTATCGTATGGAGTCGGGTACATAGAAACGCAATGTAATAGTGCGAACGGAATTTTATATTTCCGTAAAATCTTTACAGAAGAACGAATCGACGCGATATCATTCATTCCAGTGCTCAAAATAATCGGCTTTCCGAACGAAGCGACATGTTCAATAAGCGGGTAGTTATTACATTCCCCTGAACCGATTTTGTATGCTGAAACCTTCATTTTATGAAGACGGTCGGCGGCAGCGCGAGAAAACGGCGTTGAAAGGTAAATAAGTCCGAGACTTTCTGCATATTTTTTTAATTCCAGATCTTGCTCTTCAGAAAAAGCGCAACGATTCATAATCTCCCAAATTGATTCTTTTGTATGTCCGGGAATAACATTTTTTGCCTCAGGTATCATTTCATCATCAATAACATGGCATTGGAATTTAACGCAAGAAGCGCCCGCTTGTGAAGCATCAAGAATCATTCGTTTTGCTTTCTCTATGCTTCCTTCGTGGTTAATGCCGATTTCTGCGATAACAAACGGCGGGAAATCGCGACCGATTTTTCGTTTACCGATAGATATGTATTTGTTCATGTTGTGTTTGTATTAAGACACTTGATGTTTGAGACTCCATTCACCATTTTTCTTATCCCAAATATGAGGGGAGCGACCGGCATCAATAAATTTATGAAATTTTTCTTCACTCATATCCACGTATGCTAAAAACTCTTTGAAATATTTTTTGGGGAACTCTTGATCAAATCTTTTTACTAAGGCAACGCCTTCTTCTCGCGTGATTTTTCCGTTGCGAATTTCTTGTGCCGCGTCGTAACTCGCACGTCCGAGTCCAAATTTAGCAAGCGTCGTATAGTAATGGAATGGATCGGTTTTATCATCAATACTGCTGTATTTTGAATAACTCCCTTCCGTGCGTTCGGAGTTCGCCTGAAAACCTGTATTTTTGGCGGCATAATAGTAGCACTCCTGCGAATCCCACTTCAAATAATATCCGAGAAAATGAACTTCAGCTTTCAGTTTTTCAATTTCTTTTTTTGAAACAGGCAAATAGGGATTCAAATCGTTCAGCGAAAGTTTTTCATTTTTAATGAGTTCACTTGCCGATACCCCGCCCAAGAAAAGTTGATTAAGAGAAATATCCTGAGTAAAAAATTCTTTCTTCATTGTCGGAACATCATTATCCGCGATTTTATTGCCATACTCCGCTTGATTCTCTCCATAAAAAATGAGCGGTATCTGATATTGCACAGCAAACTTTGGACCGATATATTTTTGTCCAATTATAAAAGGTTGAAATGGATGGAGAAGATTTTCAAAAGCGAGTTTCGTTAACATTCGATGCACTTTGCCATTCGGTGTGAATAAAACATTATCAAGACCGCCAACGTGTATCCATCTCTCAAAGTTTTTCCAGCCAATATCCGTATACATGTGAGGTGACCACGTAACAGTGAGCGGGTTCATCCCATATTTATATTTCAAAATGTGCGAAGCAAATGCACTGTCTTTACCACCGCTCCCTGGAACAATACAATCGTATCGCCCATCTTTGCTCCGGTGTTTATCGCAAAGTTTAATCAATTCTTTTTCTCGAACTTTCCAATTTATCGTTTCTTTATGCTCGGCATACCGACACGCATCACAAACTCCATCGGCCCCAAAAGCAATGGTTTCTTTTCTATCACCCGCTTTTGCTTTAAACTCAACCGCGGAACTCGGTCGTTGATTTGAAATAACACATCGCTTACAAAAAACGACATCTTTCGGCAAACCGTATTTGGGGGTGTTATTTTTTATCATAAGTATTGGCAATGGTAACAAAATTCTCAATTATCTTCAAGCCAACTTCTCCGCTTTTTTCAGGATGAAATTGTGTGCCATAGATATTTCCTTTTTTAACTCCGGCACAAAAGGTAATATCACCGCATGTCGCTTCCGATAAAATTTCCGTTTTATTATCGGGAATCATGATATAGGAGTGTACAAAATAAACCGAAGACTTGTCAGATATTCCATTCATTATCGTATTTTTCCATTTTGTTTTTTTTGCCGGAGAAACTTCCGACCAGCCGATATTTGGAATTTTTTCGGAATCAGAAACGAACTTCGGAAAGATTTTAACGTTTCCACGCACGAGTCCAAGCCCTTGATGTTCTCCGAATTCAAACCCTTTGGAAAGCATTATTTGAGCACCAAGACAAATTCCGAGCATCGGTTTTCCGGTTTTTGAAAATCTCACAATCGGTTCGAGTAATTTTCTTTTTTCAATCTCGCGCATTCCAGCTTGAAATGCGCCAACGCCAGGCAAAATAATTCCATCCGCCATGGCGATTATTTTCGGGTCGGAAGTTATGATCACCGTCTCTGCAAAAAGCCCAAGAGCTTTCTTGAGGCTATATAAATTCCCTAGGCCATAGTCTATGATAGCAATGGTTGTATTTCTTTTCATTTTTTTCTGACAGGTATTTTTTTTTCAAGAAGTTTATTCTTCACATCGACAATTGCAAACTCGTTGTAATGGAAGATTGACGATGCCGAAACAGCATCAACTTTTCCTTCTCTGATAACTTTCCAAAAATCTTCCGTACTGCCTGCACCGCCATGAACAATCACAGGCACGGGTGCAAATTCTGCAACCGCTTTAGAAAGCGCAATATCGTACCCTTTCCGCGTGCCGTCATTATCAATGGAAGTAAGCAATATTTCGCCAACACCGAGATCAATCCCTTTTTTTATCCATTCAATCGCGTCAACACCGGTTCTTTCCCTACCTCCTTCCGTATATGCTTCCCACTTGTTTTCGGAAATATTTTTCGCCTCAACGGAAAGCACGATGCACTGCGACCCGAATTCCCGCGACGCGACTTTCAAAAATTCCGGATGCGCGATGGCGTGTGTGTTTATCGCCACCTTATCGGCTCCCGCTCGGAGTGCGTTATTGATGTCGGAAATCGAACGAATGCCTCCGCCGACAGTTATTGGGATGAAAATATTTTCGGAGATGCTTTTGAGCTGTTCAAAATCCAAATTTCGCTGATACAAACTCGCTACGACGTCAATATACATGAGTTCATCAGCTCCGCTCTCATAATATTTGAGCGATAAAGTTTTCGGATCGCCAACCACACGAAGCCCCTCAAGATGGACCCCTTTAACAACATTCTGACCCTTTATATCCAACCTGGAAATGATTCGCATCGTTTTCATAATGCAATAATTAGTGTATAATACTTCTACAAAAATGGGAAGGTTTCATCTTCCACTTTAATCAAAAAACATGTTAAAAAGCATCAAAAATTGGTTTCTTTGGGTTAAAAGACGTACAGAAATCAGATCTCGCGTAAAACGAGTAATTGAGAAAATTCGAACGGAAAAAGAACTTGCAAAAATGAACCAAGGCCTGAAAGATACGCATAAGGGCGAGAGGTGTTTTATATTGGGAACCGGTCCGTCAATCAAGAATCAAGACATCACGTTACTCAAAAATGAGCAAACTTTCGCTGTGGCAGGCTTTTATTTGCATCACGATTATGACATCATCCATCCGAAATTTTTCTGCATTATTGACGTTGCTTGTTTCGGGGAGGATAAGGAATCTAAAAAATTCATTGAAAATATAGCAAAAAAAGTTCACGAGGACACTTCAGTAATTTTGCCGTTTTCATTCAAAAATGCAATAGAAAAAAGAGGGCTCTTCGCAAAAAACAAAAAAATATATCTCTCGCAAAACAGCCGTTCAACGTTTCGTGAAAATGGCCATTTTAATATTGATATTGATAAGCAAATACCGGTTCTGGTAAATGTGGTTTTTTCGGCAATGATTACGGCCAATTACATGGGCTTTAAGACGATGTATCTTCTGGGGGTAGAACATGACTGGCTAGCAAAAAGAAGCTGTACTCCGGAAGCAAATTATTTCCAAGATCAACATTTTTACGAGGAAGACGAATTTCCCAAAATACCGCTTCTAACAACGTTTGTTCCTTATGAAAAAATCTGCATATCCGCAACACTCGCCTACAAAACACATCGTCTTCTTAAGCAAAAAATGCCGGATGTTCAAATATTCAACTTAACACCCGGTTCATACCTTGATGTTTTTCCTTTTCAGAGATATGAAGACGTTGCAAAAGGTTTGAACGATAACAAAGATTCTCATGGATAAAACAAATTCTCAAACAACGCTGACGACAAAAAAAGATTGGAGCGAATATTACGACAAGAATGCGCATACCCAGGAAAAAAAAGAAAAACCGGTCGCCTTTTCTGAATTGTTTGATGCCTATCTGAAGCCCGATAAAAATAAAACCGTACTTGAGATAGGATGCGCCGGAGGAGATTTTTTGTATCACATTCACAATAAATTCAGTCACATACCCTACGGAATTGATTACTCGGAAAAGATTGAATTAACGAGAAACAAATTTTCGGAGAACGGAGCCGTTGCTCCCACTTTATACCTGCAGGACCTGATGACTTGGACTACGGAGAAAAAATTTGATGTGGTGTGTTCTTTCGGCTTTGTCGAACACTTTGAAAATTTCGATTTTGTTATTAAAAAACACGCTGACTTGGTGTCCAATGATGGGCTACTGATTTTAACCATACCTCATTTTTCTCACGGGCAATATTTTTTGCATTGGTTGCTTGATAGAAAAAATTTAAAACTTCACAACACAAAGATAATGAATTTGCGGTCATTCAAAAAGGCCTTCGCCAAATTGCCTTTTGAAATAAAAGAGTTGTCTTATTACGGAACATTCGCTTTTTGGATGGAAAAAAAGCTAGAAACTCTGACTGAAAAAATACTGTACCGTGTAATCCGAATTTTTGGAGTAAAAATAAACCGAGTGCTCGGAGAAAACCGCCCTAATTTTATGTTCTCCCCATTTATCGTATGTGTCGCAAAAAGAAAATGACAAACAATACTTCAAAAATAAGCTTTGTCGTGCCGGCATACAATTCCGCCGAAACTATCTCGGAATCGATCGATTCTATTTTTAACGGTAATTTTGAAAGCGGTGATGAAGTTATCATCGTAAACGACGCTTCCACCGACCGCACGGAAGAAAAAATTATCGCTCTGCAAAAAAAGTATCCGCCGATCATTTACCTTAAAAATAAAGAAAACAGAGGATGTCCCGCCACAAGAAATATCGGTATACACAGCGCAAAAAATCCGCTTATTTTTAATTTGGATGCAGATGACGTACTCGCGAAAAAGAGCGTCGCTACCCTCAAAGAATATCTCATTGCGCAAAACGCCGATATCTCAGCCTTTGGTGAAAGCCGGTTTTTTACGAAAAGCATAAAAAAAATTACGCACAAATGGGTCTACAAAGGCGGCGTTATCACCCTCGCGGATTATCTCGCCGGCCCGTATGTTCCGGGGGGAAATTTGATATATACAAAAAAAAGCTGGAAAAAAATAGGCGGATACTGGGAATACGGGAAAGGGCTGCACGAATTTTGGGGTTTCGGGCTGAAGCAGATCGCTATGGGTTCCAAATTTGTAGTACTTCCCGATTCGTATTACTTTCATCGGTACGGAAAGCCTTCCCTGTTCGTTCGCGAATCACGAGATAGTCAAGAAGGCTCGCGGGTAACAACAAAAATGATCATGGATTTCATCGGCTTACTCCGCGAAGATGACGCAAAATACATCCGGAGCGAAGAGGGGAAAAATTGGTTTGATAACATTTCGGAAAAACCGATACACGTCCTTTCGGGAGAACTCGGCATAACCGGATACAAAGTATCGCTTGATCCAAGCGGTCCGTTCGTAAAAATGCTCAAAAAAATTCTTCCTGAAAATTTAAAAACGCATCTTAAACGCATTCTCAAAAAAACATGATAACCGTCAAATTTACCGGTGGTTTGGGAAACCAAATGTTCCAGTACGCGTTTGGGCGGCGCCTTTCTCTCGACCAAAAAAGTGAACTTTTTTTTGATACATCGTGGTATAAAAAATCCCCCGACCGAAACTTTACGATCGAAAATTTTCAAATTGCAGGGAAACCGTCAACAAAATTTGAAAAAATAAAACGACTTTTTTCCGAAACAATAGAGGAAAAGACGCTCCTCTTTGACACAAAAGTTCTTTCGACAAACGATAGCTTGTTTCTCAATGGCTATTGGCAAAGTCCGAAATATTTTGAAGACATTGAAGATATTTTACGCAAAGACTTTACCCTTAAAAAACCGCAAGGAGAAAAGTACGATGAAATGTTGCGCAAAATTACCATGGGAAATTCTGTTTCCTTGCATGTGCGCCGCGGTGATTATCTTGCCGAAAAAAACGTGAGCGTATATACTGAATGTTCCCCTGAATACTACAAAAAGGCGATACAATATGTAAAAGAAATAAACGAAGATATTCATCTTTTTATTTTTTCGGATGATACCGACTGGGTGAAAGAGAACCTGAAGATCGATCTTCCTGCAACGTATGTTTCAGCAGAACATTTCACAGATTACCAGGAACTGACGCTTATGAGCGCCTGCAGGCATAATATAACGGCAAACAGCACCTTCAGCTGGTGGGGTGCGTGGCTCAATAAGAATCCGGAAAAAATAGTCATCACTCCCGGAAAATGGCTCGTAACCGACAGCAACTATGAAAATGACCTTCTTCCCGAGGAATGGACAAAACTGTAAAATTTTACGATTTATTTATCACTTTATATTTTTATGGAAGCAAAAACACAAATTAACAACTACCTCGTTCGCGTCGCAGAGACAACAAACAAATTAAATCGAGACGAAATAAATGCGCTCGCTCACGAAATTTATGAAACTTACAAAAATGATAAGAACATTTTTATTTTCGGCAATGGAGGAAGCGCGTCAACATCATCTCATCTTGCCTGCGACTTAAACAAAGGCATAAGTTACGGAAAACATAAAAAATTCCATGCGCATTCTCTGACGGACAATATCGCAACCATTACAGCCTATTCCAATGACTTATCTTACGATGATGTTTTTATCGAACAACTCAAAAACTTTTTGAATCAGGGAGATCTTGTTATCGCAATTTCCGGAAGCGGCAATTCAAAAAATATCATAAAGGCGGTGGAATACGCCAATTCAATGGGAAACCGAACGGCCGGTCTCACTGGGTATGACGGAGGAAAACTGAAACAGATCGCGACGCTATCAGTGAACGCCAATGTAAATGACATGGAAATTTCCGAAGACATTCACTTGATACTCTGTCACACCATAAAAAACGTATTTATGAATTTATTAAAAGATGAAAAATAAAATGAGAAAAGAATACCGGCTTCCGAAGACAATTCCGAATGATATGGGCGGGATCGGTGAAACGCTTGATTCAAGAATGACGCAAGTTTTCGAAATATTAAACGAAGCGCCGATCGAGAAGCTCCAGACTTTTTTAGACATCGGAATGGGGCAAGGCCAGCTTTTAAAACGGCTTTCAAAGGAAGGAAAAACGTGCACTGGCATCGGGCTCCAAATCGAAACGTACGGCGAAGAGATGAAAAATCTGAAAAAACTCGGAATCAACGTGATCGAAGGGGATGCTGAAAAACTTCCCTTTCCCGATAAATCCTTTGGTGGAGTCGTGATGTGCCACACGCTCGAACACTGTTTCAAT
Organism: Minisyncoccota bacterium; assembly: GCA_023229825.1. Lineage (GTDB taxonomy): Bacteria > Patescibacteriota > Minisyncoccia > Phycocordibacterales > CAIJYI01 > CAIJYI01. The sequence goes on along the minus strand of JALNYN010000008.1, from coordinate 41,050 downwards.
ACCGGTATCGTACTCAAGGAAACAAAAAGGGTTTTAAAAGATGACGGTTGGTTTTTTGTATTTGTTCCTCCGTACGATTCAAAAATTTGTTCCGGCCACGTAAACACGGGATGGAATATCGGACAACTTATGTATGTGCTTCTTTTAAACGGTTTTGATGTAAAAAACGGACGATTCATAAAATACGGATACAATATCGCCGCATTCGTGCAAAAAGAAAAGCGCGAACTTCCGCCGCTTCGCTTCGATCGCGGAGACATTTCCATTCTGGCGGAAAATGATTTTTGGCCGGCAAAAATTCACTCCGCTAAAAAAGACAGCGACAGTTTTTACGGTGATATTGTCTCAGTGAACTGGAATCCCGATTCAAATCTTCTCCAAAAGCACAGACAAACATTCATTGGGAAAACAATAAAGCTGATTCCTAAAAGGGTACGCCTCATGCTCGGATATCGTTTTTCTTTGTGCTCTAAAATGATAAAAAATGGACTTTTGGAAGAATCAAACAATTTAGTAAACCCAAAAATACTCAAAGGGTAATTCTCTTCAAAACCGCAGAAACATTTAATATATCAGTAGCAACTAAAATTCCGACGACCCCGGCGTTTTCCGATGCTTTTATGTCACTTTCACTATCTCCGATGGTAAAACTTCTCGCCGGGTCAATGCGATGATCTCTGATAGCTTTCCAAAAAAGTCCGGATTTTGGTTTTCGGCAGGCGCATCCTTCGTTTTCGAGATGCGGACAATAATAAAATGCGTCAATTTTTGTGCCGACCGAACGCAAATCACCGTTCATTTTTTCGTGCAATTCATCGACGAATTTTTTTGTCATTTTCCCTTTCGCTATCCCCTGCTGATTGCTGATCACGATTATTTGATACCCGAGCGATCTCGCTTCTTTGATCAATTCTTTCGCGCCTTCATTCCATTCAAATCTGTTAAAATCGGTAACATACTCGTGCGGCGGCGCTTTTTTATTCAAGACTCCGTCGCGATCAAAAAACACCGCCTTTTGGCTGTAAACCTTTTTATACACACCCTCAGCTTCCGCCAAAGCCTCCGGAGTACCAATGTCGAGATGGTGACCGCTTAAACGATACCCGAACATTTTTACTCCGTTTTTCAGAAGTGACGGAAAAATATCCTTTCCGAAATCATAGTCACGATCGTCGGGAATATAAGAGAAAATTTCCGGTTCGACAAGATAAATACCGGCATTGCCGATGTTCGTCGTAATTTCTTCTTTTTTCGGTTTTTCTTTAAACCATAGAATTCTTCCTGCATTATCTTGTCCGACGATCCCCTTCGATTCCGGGTGTTCCCACTCTTTAAGCAAAACTGAAACAAGCGCGCCCTGCCGACGATGTGCGTTTAAAAAATCTTCCGTATCAAGTGAGAAAAAATTATCTCCGTACACCACCAAACAAGAATCATCTCCCACAAAATCTTTAAATTTTTTAAAACCGGTCGCCGTTTCAGATAACGTGTCCTGTCGTGAGTAATGTATGCACGCGCCGAAACGCGATCCGTCTCCCAAAAATTCGGTGATAACTTCGGGAAGATAAAAAAGATTGATACCAATATCTTGTATTCCGCTTCCGACAAGCCACTCAATATGATGCTGTAAGAGAGGTTTCCCTCCGATCGGAACCATTACTTTTGGTATGGTGTCGGTGAGCGGTCGAAGCCGCGTTCCGAGTCCTGCGCATAAAATTACCGCTTTCATTTTTTCGCGTTTTTAAAATAATGTATCGTTTCCGCCAGCCCTTCATGTAAAGATACTTTCGGCCTCCATCCGACCGCTTGAAATATCGCCGACGTATCCGCAACCAGCTTCATCGGATCGCCCGGGCGTTCCCCCATATCAACGATTTTATTTTTTAACCCCATGATCTTTACTATTTCATCAAGCAAGTCTTTCATAATGATGCCGTTTCCTGAACCGATATTAAAAACATTGCACCCTGAAAGAGGAAGAACATCGACGTGAGCCTGTGCAATGTCCCTCACAAAAATATAATCGCGAAGCTGGGAACCGTTCCAATAAGTTTTTATCGGCTCCCCCGCGATCGCTTCTTTGATCCACATCGGCACGGCTCGCGTCGCAGGCATCTGTTCATCATACGGACCATACGCATTGAAATATCGGAGCGAAGTGCTTTCAATTCCGAAACTTTGGTAATAAGCGGAAAGGATCGCTTCAAAGGCCAGCTTGCTCGCCCCATACGGCTGCAGGGGAATTTTCGCCTGATCCTCTTTTACGGGAACGCTTTTTGGTTCGCCGTACACGGAAGCCGAAGAAGAAAAAATAATTTTTTTCACGCTGGCTTTTCGCATGCCATCCAGAAGTTTTGTGCCATTGACGATATTATTTTCAACATACGACATCGGATTATCGATAGAAAATTTGATGATACTGGACCCGGCAAAATGAAACACCGCTTCAACGCCGGCAAGCGCCTTTTCAAGAGTTTTTTCATCAGCGATGGACGCCTCAAAAAATTCAGCTCGCGAATCAACGAATTTCTTGTACCCAAACGAGAGGTCATCAATGACCCTGACCGAATATCCCAGGTCACAAAGGAATTTCACGGTATTTGAACCGATAAAACCGGCGCCCCCCGTGACGAGTATGGTTTGTTTGTTTGACATTTTCGTATTGTAGCACTTCTTGCAAAAAAGAAGCAATACGCTACTATAAATATACTATGATTATTGCGAGAACACCATTTCGAATCAGCTTTGCCGGGGGCGGTTCCGACCTTCCTGATTTTTATAAAAAACATGGCGGTGCCGTCGTAAGCACCTCTATTGATAAATATATACACGTATCTCTCCTCCCTCATTTCGAAAAAAACACGCTGCTTCTCAAGTATACCGAAACAGAAAAAGTCGAACGTCCGCATGATCTTAAAAACCACATTGCTCGGACGATTCTTACCCATCAAAAGATGAGAGGGTTGGAAATCGCGAGCTCAGGAGATCTTCCTTCTCAAACAGGCCTCGGTTCATCGAGTTCTTTTGCGGTTTCTTTATACCATGCATTATCGGCGCATCAAAATAAAAAAGTTTCACCCGAAGAGCTTGCAAAATACGCCTGCGAAACGGAAATAAAAAAACTCAAATACCCGATCGGCAAACAAGATCAATACGCAGCCGCATACGGCGGTTTGAATTTTATTCGTTTCGAAAAAGATGGTACGGTTTCCGTCGAACCGATCCGCATTTCCGCAAAAAAGAAAAATGAGCTTGATGAAAATTTATTGCTTTTTTATACCGGTATCACCCGATCGGCGAACGATATTTTAGAAGTTCAAAAAAACAACATACAAAAAAAGACGAGTGCCGTGGGAGACTTAAAAAAAATGGTTGCCATAGCGTATGAGATGCGCGACGCGCTTGAGCGCGACCATATCAAAGAATTCGGACAACTACTCCATAAAGGCTGGCTGCTCAAGCGATCGGTCGCGTCAACTATCACTAATAGCGAAATAAACAGGTACTACGAACTTGGCTTAAAAAACGGCGCCCTCGGAGGAAAGCTTCTCGGAGCCGGCGGCGGCGGATGCCTTTTATTTTATTGCGAAAAGAAAAATCAGAAACAGCTGATAAAAGCTCTCCAAAAACTTCGCCACATCCCCTTTTCTTTTTCCGACAGAGGGTCTGAAATAATATTTCGACAATAAAGAATGAATACCGAAAAACAACCTCTCATAAGCGTTCTGTTGCCTGTTCATAATTCCGAACAGTATTTGAGAGATGCCGTGGAGAGTATTCTCAGCCAAACCTACAAAAATTTTGAACTGCTCATCTTAATTTCAGCAACCACCAGCAAAGAAAGCCGTGATATACTTTCCGCCTTTGTCGACCAAAGAATACGACGGATCGAGCGCACCCCCGACGAGGTGATGGTGAAGGCGCTCCATCGCGGGATAAAAGAAGCGAAAGGAAAATACATTGCGCGAATGGATTCGGACGACATTTCTCTGCCGGATCGTTTAGCCCAACAAGTTGAATTCATGGAAAAAAATCGAAAAATCGGCGTGTGCGGAACGTGGTACACCACCATCGGAGCTGGTAAGCCCTTCACCAACAAATTTCCTGTCGATTTCGATGACATTCGCGCCAATATGCTTTTCCAAACTTCTTTCGCGCATCCGTCAACTATGTTTCGAAAAAGTTTATTTGAAAAATTTCATTTGAATTACAACCGTGATCTTACCTACGGCGAAGACTATGATCTATGGTTGCGGTGCGCCGAACATTTCCCAATGGCAAACATTCCAAAAGTACTGCTCCATTATCGCGTTCACCAAAAAAGCGCCTCTCAAGTTTTTAAACAGGAAACGGGAGAAACTGCCTATCGCGTTCGTTCCGACATGCTCAAAAAAATGAACATTGAACAAACCGATGAAGAAAAACGCCTTCATAATTTTCTCCTGCCAAAAGACGGAGAAGATATCGCCGATTTTCTCGCAAAACAAGAGAACTGGCTTATAAAGATACTGACGGCAAATCAAACGACCTTGGTATACAAACCCGAATCTTTGGATAAAGCCATATACGAACGCTGGCGAATAGTCTGCGGTTTTAACACAAAAGAAAGATTTGCCGTTTGGAAAAAATATCGATCTTCCCCGCTTTTCAAGATCGGCAGCAGAAAGAAATACTGGGACGGTATGAAAATACTCGTAAAGGGACTTCTAAAAAAATAACAAAGCCTCTTTTACTTTGGAACATCAACGACCCTGAAGGTTATGGCGGAAAAACCGCTTTCACTGCCCCATACATATTTCTCCGGATTATAAGCGGTAAATTGAACTCCTGTCGATCTTTTTTCTTGAGTATTGAGAACCTTCGTACTAAATCCTTTCTCTAATAATTTCTCCGGCAAGGTACTTGATGAGTTGGAAAGCAAAAGATAGGTTTCTCCTTTCAAAAAATTCGGCTGGCTCGGTTCAACGCTTATCTTCTCGCCCCAATTTTTGTATCTCCATTGAAATGAATAATCGCTTACGATTATGTGCCGGACATTGGGGTCGATTCTTATCTCCGTAGTCAGATCTTTTACATCAAGAATTCGCAGAGATAAGGAGAAAAATCCAAGCACTGAAATCAAAAGGATGACAATAAATTCCGCTTTGGGAAGAGAGAAGTGGCGGTTAAAAATAAAGTCAATACCCAAACCGGCAAGAATGAACAAAAGCGGGCTGACAAACAATATGTGGCGCGACGGACCTAAGGAAAGAAATCTGGATATCATCATTGCGAGCAAAATTCCGAAAAATAATTTTGTCACGGATTCAAAGAGCGATCGTTCACTATTTGTTTTGTTTTTGCGAAATGAATAAACACCGAAAAAAATTAAAAGAGCAAAAACAATAAACTGAAGAATTTCAATAACTCCGCTTTTGTTGTAAAAACTAAAAATATTTAAAATACTATAGTACGGAAAAGAAAACAAATCAGCGAATGAAGACACTGCTCCTCGCATGGCTTGCCCCGGCGGAAAAAAAAGAATTACGCAGACAAAAAACAAAAAAAGGGCTGAACCTTGAGTTTTCAAAATTGAAAAAATCTTCCCTTTGCTCTCTTCTCTTTTGACTGACAAAAAATATGCCAAGATAAACGCCGTCCAATAAACGACGATGAGATAATTGAAAAATACAAGAATTCCGGCAAGCAAGGAAACTTTTTTCAAATATACAGCATCCTCAAATTTCGCGCGATATTCAACGATAAACCACAAGAAAAAGGCGCTCGTGATAAAATTCCATATGGTGCTTCCAAGGTGGTAGCCATACGAATACAGACTTATGGAAAAGAGCGCGAACAACGACCCGATAACGGCGGCTCCGGGACGAACCGAAAGTTTACGCAATGTTAAGAATATAAAAATAACACCGAGATGAAACAAAATAAGCGTCAAAACAAGCGCACGAGACATGAAATCTTCGTATGAAATGTTCGGATTCATCAATAAACCATAAAGAAAGCCGTGACCGAAAGAATAAGTTGAAGAAAGCGGAAGAACAAACGCCGCTTTAATAAAATAAGGAAGATGGGTGTCAACGGCGATTAATCCGAAAATAATAGAGCTTCGTACATAAAACAGCGGCGACCGCGTGTTCAAAAAAAGAACATTGATGAGGGTCTCTTTTTTATGTTCATTGAAATTACCTCCGAAGGAAGCTTTGAGTAGTCCATGTATTATCGGATCGTTAACCAAATTGGTCGCCGTATTTTTTGAAAGAGAAATGGGTAAAGGGGATTTTTCCGTAACCGAGTTCGTGAAAGTCATTGCGTAATAGGGAAAATCACGCATGACATGATAGACAAGCGACGAATCACATTCCTGAAAATGATCATTTCTTACTGCGAGATGAACGCAGAGGCTCAAAAGAACAACGAAAAAGAAAAAGCTCGCTGCTTTATGCTTGCCGATCGTCTCAATTCCTTTTTTTATTCGTATCATATTGAAACATCAACGACCCTGAAGGTTATGGCGGAAAAGCCGTTTTGACGATCCCAGGGGTATTTCTCGGGGCTGTAGGAAGTGAATTGTATGCCGGTTTGTACGTTTTTGGTGCTGATGACGTCTGCTGTCATTCCTTTCTCCAAAGGAATGCCCGAGAGGGTATCTTCCCCGACATAATAATATGTGTCTCCTTTTCGATACTCCGATCTCGCCATTTCAACTGTTCTGTTCTCTCCCCAATTTTTATATAACAAATGAAAAGAACAACCGCTTATCCTCACATGGTTCACGCTCGGATCGATCTTTATCAGCGAAGTTTTATCAAAAGCATCGTTTGTCCGGAGAGACAGGCAGGCAAAACCGGCGAGAGCCACTAAGGCAATGAGGATGATTCCGGTTTTGTAAGAAATATTTAAATGATCAAAAATAAAATTCATACCGATACCAGCCAACACGAACAAAAAAGGAACGATAAACAGTATATGCCGCGAGGGACCAAAACTCAAAATACCGATAATTACGGGAACGAACAAAATCAGAAAAAAGAACATGATCATTGAACCCGCCAATGTCCTTTCTTTTTCCTCGCGATTTTTACTAAGTGCATATATTCCGATTCCGATGAGAGATACGGCAAGAATAAACTGAACGGCATCGACTACAGAACTTTTGTTGTAAAAGCTGAAGATGTTTAAAATAATATAGTAAGAAAAAGAAAATACATCGCTTAGAGATTTAATGCTCTCAGTCGGCGTTTGTCCGAAAGGATAAAAAAGAAAAGCGCAGAGAAAAATCAAAACAATGGCCGGGGTTTGAGTTTTCAAAAAAACGCACGCTTCCTTAAAAAAGGTTTTATTGTCTGCATATTTTTTTTGCATGAAAAAATATGCAAAAAGAAATGATGTCCAATAAAAAACGACGACGTAACTGAAAAAAACAAGGATCCCCGCAAGCCAAGGTATCCGCCGCAAATAAACCTCCTTTGGACATCGGGAATATTGGGTAACGGCAAACCACAGAAAAAAAACGCCTGCAGAAAAATTCCATACCGTGCTTCCAAGGTGATAACCATATGAGTACAGTGTTATAGAAAACAGCATGAATAAAGATCCGATTGTTGCCGGTATTGGTCGCACACCGAGCCTTCTCATGGTTAAAAATACGAAGATAACGCTGAGATGAAATAATATGAGCGTCAAACTAATCGTCCTCGACATGAAATCCTGATACGAGGTATGCGATCCGCTCAATAATCCGTAAAAAAGCCCATGACCAAAAGAGTACGTCGTGGAAAAAGGAAGAATAAACGCCGATTGTATAAAATGTGGAATGTATTTACCCGCAGCAATAATACCGAAAACAACAGCGCTTCTCAAGTAAAAAAACGGTGATTTTGCATCGGTGCTCAGCATTTTTATCAGCGTCTCTTTTTTACTTTCGTTGTATTTGTCGCCGAGAGAAGTTTTCAGCAGGCCGTTTACTATAGTGTTGTTAACAAGTGATGATGCGGTCTCTTGAGACAGGGCAATGCCTCCTCCACGACTGACGCCGTTCAAAAAAGGCATGGTGGAATACGGAAAATCATACATGACGCGATACACAAGCGATGAATCGCACTCTTGATAATGTTTATTCCTCACGAGAAGATGCGCTGTCAAACTCAAAAAAAGAACGAGAAAAAAAATGCTCGTTATTTTATTTTTACTGATCGTTTCAAGCCCATTCTTTATAACTCCGCGTATCATAGATTGTTCTTTTTAAGCTTTACGCTGAACTCCATCGTTCGTTTGATAAATTTCCATTTTGAAGCGAAGTTTTTGTTCCAGTGGGATTCCCCGTATATTCGCTTCAGGAAGAAGACGGGAAAACGGACGATTTTCAATTTTTCTTTTTTGGCCGAATAGAGCGCGTAGAGGTCAAGTGAAAAATCGTCCGGCGGATTTTTCCATTTCTCAAAAAAACTTCGATGAAAAATATTCGGCTGCGCATTGATATCATAGAGCCACGTTCCGAGATACAGCGTTTCAAAAACGCTCATTCCAACCGTAAAAACCACATCAAAAAGCGGACGTCCTCGGCGGGTTCCTTTGCAATATAATTTCGGATCATATCCGTTTTTTTGTATCAAACCGAACGCAGCAACAACATCTTCTGCTGGAGTCTGCATATCGCCGTGTGTCCAGCCGATAAAATCACCGGCTGATTCCTTCAGCCCAGAAAGTATTCCGTAGCCATATCCTTGGTTTACGGAAACATTCACTATTTTCAGGAACGAATATTTTGGAAGAAGTTCGCGCAAAATACCGACGGTCTCGTCGGTTGAACCGTTGTTTACCAAAACCACTTCAATATCGTGGTCAAAGATGATCTTCCCATACTTCTCCAAAATAAGCGGGATGTTTTTTGCTTCGTTATAGCAAGGAATAACAATGGAGAGTTTCATGTTTATATTTTATTTACACTTTCATCACAATAAAGGACTTCCCTCCGTAACCGTAATCGGAGAATTCCCTTGCTTTGATATTCGGATGATTGTGCAAGAATTTGTGAAAAGCGCCGTATGTTCCCAGATTTTCGTCGCCTTTGTACGCATAATAATCATCGATAATGATAATGGTTCCGGCCTGAAGCAAGGGCTTTGCATATTCTAGCGCAACGGTTGCCGGATTCATCAGATCGCAGTCTATGAAAAGAATAGCACATTTATCTTTACCGTGAATGTCCGCACCTTTGCCGTTTGCCACCGTTTCTTCAAAGTAACCTTTGATCAATTTCACATTTGGAAATTTGGAAAATCTTTTTTTTACTTTCTCATACGAACTGATAAAATCTCCTTCTTTGAAAAACGGGTGAATATCGCGCTTGTCAAAATATTTGAAACCATCGTCAAAAGAATCAAAACCGTAGAAATTTCTTGATATTTTTGAGTTTATTTTTTTGTGCGCTTTCACGGCGGCATACAAAGACGTCCCCTCGTAAATTCCAAATTCAAAATATCCGCCGGACACTTCCTCTAACTCACAATTCCATATCGCTTTCTTTATCATTTCGATCTTTCCGAAATTATGTACAATGGAAGGGTGAATGGACGTCGCGATATTTACCGCCAAGTTCTGAAGGAATGCGCTGTTTTTCGCTATTTTATATAACATAATTTTTGTTTTTTGTGTAAGAAAAAAACCTCTTTACGCAGGCATAATTGATAAAAACGGATACACTCATCGCCAAAAGAACGCTTATGTGTTCTTCCTGCAGAATGAGATATAGCTCACGATTCATAATAACATGGATGAGTATCAAAAAACAGTAAATTAAAACGTATATGGATAGATCTCCCGATTTCATAGTGTTTTTACCTCCAAAATTAAATCGGGAATTAAAAATATAATTGAGAACGACCGCAATGAGAGAAGACGACGCTTTTGCGATATTCATTCCAGTATTGAGGTCAAGAAAAAACAGATACAAAAAATAATCGATCAAAAAAGTGCACATTCCGATGATCAAATACACATAAAAATCTTTGGAAATAATCTTGAGCGTATCAGTTATTCTTTGCTTGAAATTCATAAAAATTATCCTTTAAAATATTTTTTCCATTTTTTATCGGTAAGTTTTCCCCGTGAATAGAGAAACTCTCTATATTCATACGAGTGCAGATCCGACGGCTTTCCAAAGCTTACATACAGATCAACGTCAAAAATGACGCTCTTTTTTCCGAGTTTTTTGAAGAAAACAGGCAGAGAGTCCACGTAAAATTCATTGTTGATGCGGTAATTTTCTTCCACCATCCTTTGGTATGCTTTCTGGAAATCACCTGCGCGTTTAAAATAAAATGTCGCCACAACGGCATGATCATTAAAAGGATCGTCGGAGACAGGCATCTTTACCGACATATCCGAAATCGTCTCACCATCTTTTTCTATTTTTACCCACCCCCATGCTGTCGGTTTGTCCGTAAGCAGCGTATCTCTGGTAAATGTCCAAATAATGGAATCAACATCGGCACGTCGTTTTAGCGCGGCAAACTTTTTTGCGTCAAAAAGAAAACTGTTATCGCAGGCGAAAATAAGAAGTTCTTCATCGTCTTTGATATACGGCATCGCGAGCATGCATGTGGAAGCCTGTCCTTCCGTGGTTTTGTCTATCTCGATGATAATAGCGCCGGGTATTTCCTTTTTTATAACTTTGTCTATGAAAAATTGTTCAACGTGTTCTTTTCGCACCAAAAAAATCCATTTATCAGCCTTTGGTAATCCGCGTATAACGCTCTTAATCATGGGATTTCCGGAAACAGTAATAAGCGGTTTCGGCAAAAGATATCCCTCTTCCGAAAAACGCGAACCAAGCCCCGCCATAGGAATTATGTTAACCATGTTTTTGTAAATAGTCTTTCCAATAACGATGACTTTTGTTAAATTCTTCACTCCCCTTCCTGTAGGGAATTTTTACCAACCGTTCCCTTTTTGCTGGAATTTCCGTGGAACGTTTTTCTTTTTGGAGATCACGGTGGACAAATCGTGACCAAGCTTCATATTCTTCAAAATCTTCGGGAGTTCCCCACTGCATAAAATGTTTTACTGTCGGAATAAACACAGGCAATCCGTCGCGTTTCAAAAGATAATACACCATGCTCACATAATATTCGCCGTTCAAATCCATCTTTGTGTCAAGAAGTTCACGGAAATATTTCTTCACCAGTGCGCCAGATTTGAAATAATACGTTCCTCCCGAATGATAAGAATCTTCGGGGTTCTCGGTGAAGCAGTGTTTTTCACGGATATCCCGCATCATTCCGTTTTTATCCGCAAGAACGCCAGCATATAAATTTTTGTGAAGCAGGTGCGGATGAAAACCGGTATAACAAGGAACCGCACCCGCGCAGCCGAGACTTGCAATATCTTTTTTGAACTTGGCAAAATCCCAATCCTGACTAAAATCACAATAACTTATCATTACTGATTCCTCATCGTTGAGTTCGTTCATTATTTCTGAAACGGCGAATACCGGTCCCAGTTTGCGGCTTTCAACAATTCGTATTTTTCCCTCCGGTTTTATGCGTTTCAAAATACCCTCCATTTCAGTATTTTGAATGTGCTCTTTGTTGCAAATAAATAAAAAGTTATTTTCTCCCGGGAACATATCCACGACATGCTCGATCACGCGTTTCCCGTCAACTATCAAAAGACACTTCGGGGTATCATATCCCGCTTTCACAAAACGATTCCCTTGTCCTGACATTGGTATGATGATTTGCATATATTACATACTCTTTTCCCATGTTTCAGCATATCGAAGCGCTGTCATCACCGCATCAAGATGGAAATTCATTTTTCTCATTTTCTCAGCATATACGGCGATATCTTCCGGTCTTCCCCAACGATCAGGACACACCAGACATGTCTGGAAATCTTTGAGCTTATCCTTAATTTTCTTCGAAAGGGGGAGGTTCGTGTTTGTATCGATCCATACCCAATCGAGAAGCGGTTTTCCGTTTTGGTACTGCGCCAAAACACTTTCTATGGGTTCCGCTTCGCTATACCTCACGGCGATCTTTCTAAAGCGATCCTTGCGCGTTGCGCGGTAAAGATAGGGAAATTCAACGTCAAGCAAAAAATATTTTTTAATGCCGTACTTTTTTGCAAGAGCGATAACCCTTTCTTCATAACCCGCTTCTTTCAAGTTAAAAATAATGAATGCGTGCTTAAAATTTTTCAGATATTCTTCAAGCTCGTCGTATTTTTTCGGATCATCGATCGGTTCATGGTTGAGGAACATTTTATCGCCGTAACCGCGGATATCGATCTCCACTCCGTATTTTTTTGGAACCATTGCCATCTCCGAGATCTTGTTGATACGATGAATTATTATTTGCATAATTTTTTCCTGTATTTTTCACTTTCCATATTTAAAATAAAATCTATCTCTTTCTTTGATATCGTTTTTAAGGTCAATCCAAACCGGCGTATTTGATCGATAATAAACAGCCACGCAACAAACACCTCTTCAAAAGTAAACGCCTTAGCATAACTCATATTATTATAAAAAACAGCGCCTTTGTCCACATCGATCCGAATGCTAAAACCGGCATTCGCCAAAAAACCAACATCATCGCCATATACCAGCTGATCGGGAAAAAGAACGATTTTTCTGAATTTTTTCACCGTTTTTTTATGCTTTCGTATCAAATCGGATACTTGATCAGACTCGCTTTTAAAACAGCCATTTTCTGCAGAGACAACCTTTATTTTCGGATATTGCGACCTTATTTTCAAATCCTTTTTTATGCAATTCGTTATTTCTTCATGCAGAACATAGGCATCTTCCGCAGTCTCACCGCAGACGACAATGCCGTGGTTTTCCAAGAAAAATATTTTTGATTCTCTTTTTCCCAAAGCTTTTCTCACTCCGATCGTCAAAGAAATTCCGGGCGGGTAATAGGGCACAAAAATCGCTTCTTTGAACATTTTGGAAAGAATTTTTTTCCCTTCTTTTGAGCAGTTGAAAATATTCGCATATACCGAATGTGAATGAATGACAAATTTCCCCGCAAGAGAATGAAACCCCGTTTCAATGGATGGGCGCAATTCCTCTCCGGATCTTTTTTTATGAATGCTGTCTTTCACCACGCGGTCGTTCTCAATAATAACATCCGTAATATTCTCACGCCCTTTCACGGTAGAATAAAATTGTACGATTTTTTGATGATCAACGGAAACCAGCCCCTTCTTTACCCGAAGTTCGGATAACCTGAAACCGGATGCCTTTATTATCATTTTGTTTTTCCCTATTTTTACTGAAGTGTTTCCACCCCCACCCTGAACATAATCGGGGCGTTTGCCGATCTTTTTTGATATCTCAATTAAACTTTTTAATTCATGCGCCATAGTTATTCAAACGAAGTGAACTGAATATATAATAACACACAAACAGCTGGATGATCCCCTGATATCCATTCTCCCACTTCGGCTGTGTTGCAGTAACTTCATATATCTCGGGAACAAGCTTGTACGATAATTTTTCAATTTCATCGCAGGCGACTTTTCCGTAAAAATAAAAATATTGCCACTGCTCACTGAAAGAAGTTTCGACCGTCACGGAATCGGGTAAAGTTTCGACGAAGTTCTCAAAATTTACATTGTTTCTGCATTTTATTTCAAGACAAATATCAGTATCGGCTTGCTCATTGATAGTGTTTTTTCCGCCGTTTCTCTTCCTGAGAGAGATCGTAATATCGGAATATTTCTCCTGTGCATGGATGAAATTCTCCGAATCGTCCGCCCGATTTTTTATCTGTTCCAATACTCTTTCTCTAACGTGTCCGCGTTCGTTTATGTCGCGAGAAAGTTTCCACCCTACGCGAAGGCTTTCTTCCGGCATAATAAAAATTTTCAGATCAAGCGTCTCTCTCATTTGTCCAAGGAAAAACGAATGCAGGCCTTCAAAAATAACCATCTTTTTTGATTCAAGCTTCAACGGCAGAGTAAACTTTCCAGAACCGTGATCGTAATGCCGACGATATACCGTGTCGCCGCTTTTAAGAGAAAGCGCGTTCTCCATATCATCATGAAGATCGTTCGCTTTCGGGTGAAGATGGGTAAATTTCTGCCACATGATATTCCCTCTCTCCCATTTATGCATATCATCCCCGGCAACGATCGCAACATTTTTTTTACCAAAAAGACCGCGCAAAGAACCAGTAAACGTGGTCTTACCGGAACCAGAATCTCCCGCGACGCCGATCAGGTACGGCATTGAATACAGCTTATTCTTCATGCTGCTTTCAATTCCGCGAGAATAGATCCACAGTACATTCAGGAAAAGCGCCGCCTGAAGAAAGCAGAAAGACAAGTCACTCAAAATCTTTGCGTCAATTCCATTCTCGGCGAGCCATACATAGGCGTTCGGAGTATTTCCGCCAAACGGAAAAGTCCCAAGAAAATCAGAACGCGGTGTCAGTATAAAATATAAAAAATATCCGAAATTAAGCGCAACAAAACCGAGCTTGGAAAAATTCTCGTTCTTTATATAAAAATATATCAGAAACGGAATGATCCAGTAATACCAGCCGGGCATCGGCGGAATAAGGAGAAGTAAAATTCCGAAGCTAAACCCGAGAAACATAATGAAAACATCACGGTTAAAAGACTGGAAGGTCAGGTGGTGAAAAAACAGCAAAGTGTAAGCGAAAGGAATAAGATAAATAATGGACTCGTCAAAAAATTTCAATTGAACGCTGAAAATTTTAATCTGCTGGGAATTTTCAAAAACCATCTTTTGGAACCCGGGCTCGAAAAGAGCTGGAAAATTGATCGTCAAAAAAACAAGAAAAAGAATATCAAAAAACAGGAAAATTTTTCGTAAACTTTTCTGTTTTCGCCAGAGATACGTTGCAACAAAAGGAAGAAGAATGAGAATATGGATCTTTGCCGACACCGCCACTCCAAAAAAAATAAAAGACGATATCCACTTCTCTTTAAACAAAAAATAAAGAGAAACAAACAGAAACAATATCGGGATCACGTCCATCTGTCCTTGAATATAATTGATGTAAAATAGTATCGGAGAAAGCCAATATAGCCAAAGAATTTGTGCGTCCTTCCCCTTGATCCAGCGGGAGAGAATGACAAGTATGACAATATCGGCAAAAAGAATCGGCAAACGGTATATCCCTATTTCAAAATTGGTTACAGTAAAAATGTTCGGATTTAAAAAATATTGAAAAATGGTTCCCGGCAAAGACATAACATAAAGCATCGCCTGCGGATATGGAAACGCATTGGTTATGCCAAGAGAATAAAAATGAGTATAGGGATCTTTGAAACCGGATAGAGTAAAATATTTCAAAAAAGGAATAAACAGCCCCGAGAGATATGCCGAAGCAAAAACAAAAGAGGTAATTACCTTGATCACCAAACCTGCGGCAAATAATGGCGAAGACAGAATAGTCAATTTGGATTCGCCGAGCCTGTCGTACAGATATTTTCTGAAAAATGCTTTATTCATGAATGATCTGCAAAGCTTTAATTCCAAGAACTTGCGCGCCTTGCACGTCTTTTTGTAAACTGTCTCCGATCATGATCACTTCATGGCTTTTTAGACCCGCCTTTTTTAATGCCAGCTGAAAAATCTTTTTGTGCGGTTTTTCCGCTCCAGCCTCTTCAGAAGTTACAACAAAATCAACGAGATGATCCATGCCTAATTTCATCATTTTTTCAAACTGAATACCTGCGGTAAGATCGGAAACGATGACAATTTTTATATTTTTCTTTTTGCAATCGATCAAAAATTTCTTTACTCCCGAAACCAGCTTCATTTTCTCCATAAATTTTTTCCAGTACACATTTTCCAAAAACAAACTTTTTTCGATCATAGAACCCATACCAAGCAGTTCAAACATGGCTTCAAAATAAAGAAGACGCGAGTGAGAAGCGGCTGCTTTTGGGATTCGTCTCTTTACGCGGTCTTGAGCCGTTGTATACAGCGCAAAAAAATCATGACTCTTTCCGATGATCTTTTCCATTTCATTTTTTGCAGACATCAGCGCCGAGCGATGGCACGGTTCGTATACATAAAGGCAATTATCAAAATCCAAAAAAACACCTTTGGTGTCGGGTTTTAATGATACAGCATGAAAATTTTTTATTGCGGTTTTAGACATTTTATGGCATAATATTACGGATATATTGTGAATATACAATAATATATTGTATGGATATTAGCAACTTTTGAAATTGCGCCGCTTTTCCGGTCGTGATACCATGATAATCATGGGCGTAACGATCTCAATTGTCACTCCTTCATATAATCAAGGGCGGTACATCGAAGAAACGATAAAGAGCGTGCTTTCGCAGGCGGGGAATTTTTTTGTTGAGTATATCATCGCGGATGCGAGATCTACGGACGAGACTGTGAGAATTATAAAAAAATATGATGAACTTCTTAAAAGCGGGCGCTATCCGATCAAATGCAAAGGCGTAGAACTCCTGTGGTGGTCAAAAAAAGACCGCGGGCAATCGGACGCGATCAATCAGGGATTTAAAATAGCAAAAGGAGATATCGTTGCATGGATAAATTCGGATGACTATTACCTGCCGGGAACATTTCAGCTGGTAGCATCCAGGTATAAGAAAAAACCGTTTGACCTTCTGTATGGCGATTGCGCTAAATTATATGCGACAAGCAATATATTAGCGACGCCAAAACCTAATCCAAATGAGAGCTATCAAACTCTCCTCTCCAGCACTGGAACGTTCGGACAGCCAGCGACATTTTTCACAAAAAAAATAATCGAACGGGTCGGTTATATTGACGAATCTCTGCACTATTGCATGGACTACGATCTGTGGATCAGAATATTTAAGATCGGAAAGGTTGTTTATTTACCGAATACTCTAGCCGTGTTCCGTATCTGGGAAAATTCAAAAACAACGACCAGCCAGCAAAAATTCGATGACGAAAGACGTTTGATCGCCAAGCATTATGGAGGAAATATCCTTACTCCGAGAAAGATCTATCATTTCATTGATAAATTCAAATGGCGCCATTATATTAAAAACAAATTCCCCTATTTGTATTTTGGAATGAAACGAGTTTTTTTTCACTTCATAGATCTGTTGAAATACCGAACAAAAAAGTAGCCCCTACTTGAGACATTCAAGTATCCTCTCTGCCTTTTTTTGCCAGGTGTAATCTTTTACTTTGGTTTCGGCCATTTTAGCGAGTTCAAGAGATTTTTCTTTGTTTTTTTTCGCCTCGGTTATTTTTTCCGCCAAGTCTTTCGCGTTATCCGCTTCAAAGCCGATCGCGCAATCACCGATCACCTCTTCTGCCAGATCAAGTTTTGAATAAATGATCGGCTTCCCGCTCGCCATATATTCGTACACTTTCATTGGAAAGCCGAACTCTCTGAAATGCGGTTTGTCCGGATAAGGAATAACCAGCATATCCATAGCTTTTTCATACTGTGGCATCTTTTCCGTCGGCTGCATATCAATGAAAATGCAGCGGTTTTCTACATGAAAAGTTTCAGTAATTTTTCCGTATTCCTCTTTTTGCTCGCCGCGAGCTCCGACGAATACCATAACCGTTTCTTTGTCTAAATACTGAAGCGCTTCAATCATGGTATTAACGCCTTTTTCCATACCCATAGTCTTGAATAATCCGACATAACCGACGAGAGTTTTATCTTCCGGAAGTCCAAGCTCAAAACGGCTTATCAAAGGATTTTGATAGTTCGAAAGATCTACCCCCCCGTACACAACCATGATCTTATGCGCATCGACACCTGTTCTGGTAATAAGTCCTTTTTTTAATTTTTCCGAAGTGGTAATCAAATAATCCGAATTCCTCGCCACAAAACCGTCTTTGAAATTATTAAAAAGCAAGTGCCAATCGGAGCAAACCTTGAATCGGCATCTCAAAACTTTTTTCCACCAAATTGAAAGTACTAATACGTTCACATCGCTGGAAAAAAATATTATTTCCGATCTCTTTGTTTTTTGCGAAAAAAGAAAATACGGAAACCAGAAAAAATAATAAACGTACGGCAGCCAATAATGTAAAGCTCCATTTTTCCACGAACGAAATCGCAAATTGATAACGTTTACGCCATTAAATTGCTCCGGCGATTTATCTCCGGCAATAAGCTGATACTTTTCCCCAAAATGTCGATTAAACTGACAAATCAAATGGGAAATGTAGATACTGTCGGCTGATGAAGCATTAAACCGCTTTACGGTAAGGTGTATGAACTTCATAAAGTTTTTGCATAATCGATAATTTTTTCCGCGCGCGCTTTCCAAGTGCATTCTTGAGCTTTTTCATACGCGCTCGCAACACGTTCTATTGTTCGCTCCGGAAAGTTTTTTATTTCGATTATTTTTTCCGATAAATCTTTCGCGTCATCAGGGTTAAAAGAAATCGCGCAATCTCCCATTACTTCCGCAATAATGGGAAGATTGGAAAAAATGATCGGTTTTTTTGACGCTAGATATTCATACGCTTTCATAGGAAAACCGTACTCGCAAAAATGCGGCTTGTCGGGATACGGAATAACAAGCGCGTCTATCGCCTTCTCATACAAAGCGACGGCCTCCGGAAAAACCACAGGCACAAAAAAAGATCGTTCGGAAACACCTTTTTCCTCCGCCAGCTTTTGATATTCCTCCATTTCCTTCGGGCGTCCGCCGACGAATACCATTTTTATGGATTCGTCCTCAATGAGCGCCAATGCACGTATCATCGTATCAATACCCTTGGACATTCCCATCGTTTTATAAAACCCAACATACCCGACCAAAAAAGCGGATTCCGGTAAATTCAAGCGTTTCCGCAAAACTTCGGAAGTTTCTGTGATTTTTCCAAACAAATCAAGATCAACACCGCCATACGCTACGAGTATCTTACTCTCTGGAACCCCATAACGGCTTACCATTAGGTCTTTTAAGTGTTTGGTCGTGGTTACACACCCGTCGCTCTTTTGAATGATGTCTTTTTCGTTCTTGCTGCCGAAGAGCATGTGCCAATCGGACACCACTTGATATTTGAAACGCAAAATCTTCTTCCAGAAAAAAAGCACGCGAAGCAAATGAACATCATTAGTGAAAAATACCGTGTCGCGTCCAAAAAACTTTTTTCTGATAATAAAAAACGGGAGACGAAAAAAATAAAACAATAGCTTTCCCTTTATAATGTTTAATCCGAAGGAATAATGCGGAATATTCCCCACACCTGTCGAATATTCGTTCCTCACAACAAGTAAAAAATTTTCATGAAGAAACGCCGCGAATGCCCGTGCCATTTCAAGCACAAAAAAATGGTCAGCGGTTGTTTGTGGATAGGTTTTTGAAGTAAGATATACCAGTTTCATAAGATGATCTTACTTTATCGCGTAAACATAATATCCCGCCGTAGTGTGTTTTTTTTCGGTGCGAAATACATGATCGAGTGCTCTCGCGAGCGGGCGAAGCAGCCATTGAATTTTATGCTGCATCGGAACAAAAAATGACATTGCTTTAAAATACCCGCCAAATTTGCATAGTTCAACGGAGGAAAAATCTTTACATAACAATAAAAGCGAATCATCAAAAAACCGCCAATAGTCGGGGTAGTGCCCTGCCCGAGCGTGATAAGGATATATTGATGGAACGTAAATAAATAATTTTCCGCCAGGTTTCAGTATTCTTTTGATCTCTTGCACTGCGACAGCCGGATTTGCCACATGCTCCAGCACAGAGCTGCATATTACCGCGTGGATGCTGTTGTCGGCAAGAGGAATTTTGTGTATATCGCCCACCACATCAGCGCCGGTGGAATGATCGTAATCCATGGTGCGATAATCGCAATCGGCAAACAAATTTTTATATTTTGCCAGCCATTTGGTAAAACGGGCCCCACCGCCGACATCCAAGACGATCGGCTCTTTGGCGATCAAGGCGATCTTTTCATCGATAAATTTTTCGTAGGTGTATTTCATGGCGCTTTGATATTAGCCTTCACAACAAACGATAATGCAAAAACGGATGGAAAAATACGGCACAGGTATTTCATTATGTTTCCGACGATCGGTTTATTTTCAAAAAAAGTATTGCAGCTTATTTTTTCAGCCTTTAGATGATTTCGACGCAGTAATTCAGTCAAAACAGGATAATTAAACCAGTATACGTGACCTTTGTTCGGACGATTGTTTTCAGGTACCTTTCCGAGCAAAACCTGAAAACGCGCCGGTAAGGAATTAAAATTGGGAACGCTGATAATGATAGTTTGTTTTGAAACGCGAATAGCTTCTCTCAAAAGACCGTCGGGATCGTATACATGTTCCAAAACATCGAGCATAATAACCGCATCAAATGTCTTATCTTGGTACGGCAGATCTTCTGCGGTAATATCCGCGACCAAAACGTTCAAACTTTTTTTTTGGCACTTCTTCGCGCCTTCTTCTGAAATATCAACGCCCGATACGGTCGCTCCTTTTTGGGCAAGCGCTTGCATGAATAATCCATCGCCGCAGCCGATATCAAGTACCTTTTGACCTTTTAAAACCATTTGTGATGCCTCTATGTGCCGAAAAACAAGGGTTTGATCGCCTTCTTTCCACCTCCTATCTTCAAATTCTCTTACGCTGTTTTTTTTCATATGTTTCTATTACTCCTCTTTATAAAAACAAATTTTGAAAAGAGGAAATAATCTTCGATAGCGATAACGGCGGCGGCGGCGATCTGAGCGGCAAAATACCAGACGCGCAGATATTCGACCAGAACGTAGATCATGAGAGTATTCAAAACCAAGTTAAACAAGAATATCGAAAAATGAAGGCTGAGCTGGCGAGAAAGCGTTTTAGCTCCCGAATTTTCAAACGTCCAGTACTTATGAAGCGAGAAGTTGATGGCATAAGAAATGATGACGGCTGCGACTGATGAAGCGAGATACCATTGATGCGCTTTTTCTGTAAGCAGATAAAGAACACCGAGATTAACCGCCACTCCGACCAATCCAGAAATGATAAACCGAAAAAAACGCTTGGCCTCGGCTTCGATCGGATCATGATGCAGTCCTAAACGCAGAAAGACGATAGCCAGAGCGCCATAGATACCGTGCTTCATCCGCAGTTTTTTTCCTTGTTCTCGCGAACGCGGGAGATAATTTACTGAAACTTGTTCTATTAAACATTGATGGTCGATTACATGTGTCATTTCAACAGCGTCAAAAACAAAATCATCGCTTGGCATGCGCAATAACGCCGGAATGCATTTTTTTGGAAAAAGTTTGTAACAGCAAGGAATATCGCGGAATTGCGTTAAGAAAAAAATATTGTAAAGTAAAGAGATCGTTCTCCCACCATAAAAAAGAAGGTGGTCATAAGATGCATGTTTCGGCGAGATCGAGCGATAGCCAAAAACCGCGTCCGACCTTCCGGATATGACAGGCTGTAAAATATTTATATATTCTGCGGGATCAAGCTCGAGATCGGCGTCTTGAACAATACAATGATCGCCCGATGCAACGCGCAATCCATCTTTTAGAGCTGCACCTTTCCCCCCATTCTTCTTACGAAATATGACCTTGCTAATGCTCTCTTCTATATCGCAAATAGCCGAAACGGTCGGTCCGTCTGAGCCGTCGTCGACCAATATAATCTCTTTTGCCCAAGCGTCAGGAAGTCGGGCATCGGCTACTTTACGAACGACTTCAGCGATAGTCGCCGCTTCGTTATAGCAGGGAATAATGACTGAGAGGACTCGATGATGAGCGCCGTTTGATCGGCTTTTATCCGAATTCATTCCCCTTATGATATCCCATTTCCAAAGTAAATTCAACCGAGACCACCCGATCTGTTATTTACTTTTTCATAGGATTTTGATCTATCGAAAAAGGTTTATGAATATTTTGGCGACGGTCGGGGTTTCAAATTCTGCCGCTCTGGAACGTAAAAGGACGCTCATTTTTTTTATCTGTTCGGAATCTTTCGAGAGCAGAAGATGGAGCGCTGAGACAAAACCGTGCCTATCGTTTGAGTCAATAATGAAGGGCGACATTTCAGGAGGCACGATCTCTGACACGGAACCGACATTGCTTGCAACGACCGGAACGCCCGCTGCCATAGATTCGAGTATTACTCGCGGAAATCCTTCTTCTTGTGAAGGCATGAAAAATATGTCCGCCGCGCTGAAATATTTTTGAATATCGCGATTTGCGACCGGACCGATGATGCGGACAAAATCGGAAAGTTCTTTTGATTTGTTCACACGCGAGCGGAGCGATTCTTCATCGGGACCGCTTCCCGCGACGATCAAGAAGAAATCTTTTCTTCGCTTCAAGAGATCGCTGACAACAGGAAGCAGCATGCGGGATCCTTTTCTAAAAGAAAGATGATGCACGAAAAAAATTATTTTTCTTCCTTCGGGAATGGCGAGCTTGTTAAGAATATCCTCTTTGTTCGAAATTTCGCGGAATCGTTCCGTATCGATCCAGTTCGGCATTATTTTTATTTTCTCGCGCGGAATTTTATACACTCGCGCGTATTCATCGCCGAGTCTTTCCGTACCGGTAACCAAAAATGTTATCTGTGAATAGGCGAAGCGCTCGAAACGTTCGCGGAAAAACGATCTTTTATATTTCCAGGGTTCGCCGCAGTTCCAATAAAAAACTCTTCCCCGCCCGCGCAAAAATTTCGTCATGAACGATGCGAGCACCGCTGAAAGAAAGGAATAGTGCACGTAAAAATCACAATATCCCGCCTTCCGCGCTTTGAGCATCCAATACAAAAGCCAAAAAGAACGCGCAATAATGTTACATGAACCGATGACCTTTATTTTCTTACAGCCGAAATTTTCAGCAGGACGCGTCCCCTTCTCGATAATAAGAAACGTGTCCAGCGATTCATTCGCTTCGCTCAGCAATCGTCCGATATATGAAAAATGGGTATGGCTATCTTCGCGATACTCCGGCAAAATATAACAAATTTTATGCGGATGTGAAATTTTCATTTATTTGTTGATTGCTGCTTCTCCTGAAACAGAGTTAAAAGTTTTACGGCGTGCGCTGAAACCGAGTATTTTTCTAAGTCTTTTGGTGCATTGGCTTTCAGCTTCGCATATAATTCTCCGTTCGTCATAAGCTCAACCATGGCGCGCGATAATTCCACGGAATCCTGCTGCCTGACAATGAGTCCATTTTCCCGATCTTTCACCAACTCTGAAATGCCGGGAAGTTCGGTCGTAATGACAGGCAAACCGGAATAAAGCCCGAGAATAACAGAAAGAGGAAGGCGCTCGTCAGTTTTTGACGGCAATACCATGGCGTTCGATACCATGAGCAGGTTTGCGACATCCAAAGTGGAATCTTCAAAAATGACCCTATCGGAGAGACCAAGACTTGATGACAGCTCTTTCAGTGCCGCTTTTTCTCGTCCGTCCCCGACAATAAGCAAACGGCCCACGGGAATTTTTTCCATCGCACGAAGAAGAACCGGAACATTTTTTGAAGGAATGAGGTCTCCGAGAAAAATAAAAACGAATTCATCGGGAGCGATGCCGTATTCGGCGCGAATATCGCGCGAAGGCGGCAGACCGTATTTTTCAAGCGATATTCCGTCGGGAAGAACCGCGATCTTTTTCGGCGAGACCTCCATTTTTGAGAGTGCGATCTTCGCCACTTCTGAGGTGACGATATAATAGTCGGTGACGTGAGAAAGAACGTCGTCATAAAATTTTGTCCTCTTGGCGATATCCGAAACGTTGTGCGCAAAAACAAAAACTTTCATCGGTATACGGGAAAGGCGCGCGGCGATCCGAGCAACGACATCCGCCTTCGCATCGCACGTGATGATCAGATCGGGATGCTCGTCTTCAAGATATTTTTTAAGTTTTTTCCAATCTGAAAACTTCCATAATTTGGGTATCGGCACGCAAGCGAAAGTTTCCCGAGAAAACAAGGCATCGCTGTATAAGGTATTGCTCATATCTTCCTTCCCGAGCGTCACCACTCGCGCATCGATGGATTGAGACCGCAAAAACATGATCTCATCGACAAGATATTTCCGCGCATCGTTCGGCGCGAGGAAATCAAAGATAAAAATGATCTTCATATACCCTACAGTATAACGTTTTTTGAGCTTGTTTTCCACTCCACCATTTCGGCAATTCAACCAGACTAATTATCGGATCACTTTTGTGAGAAATAAATCCATCATTCATCGTAATCGTCCCTCTCCCCCTTTTTAGAGGGGGAGATCGGGAGGGGGTGTGATTTCGAGATTTGTTTGAAATACCACCCCACCTCAGTCCTCCCCTCTAAAGAGAGGGAGGAGGCACGACGACGGACGCGAAGTAAATAAAAAACCGTGGCAACGTGTGCCACGGTTGTTGTTCCATTTAATGAAACAACGTTATGTTACTTTACGAACCATATGGTTGGCATTTGGAAAGCAGTCCGCCTTCCCCAACCCATTTATGGTCAACGGATCGTTGCATATCGGCGATCCATTCCAGGTCCTTGCGAGATACTTTGAAACGCGTTTGCATTTCAAACCATTCGCTGACCGGATGGATTTCCGGATGAACAACGCCACCTTCATATCGTTCAGGAAGATAATCCAGATACCATTTGAACGTGTGGACGAATCGATCGCCTTCGCGTTCAATGTGATAGAGAGGAATAACTCCCGTATCGACGCCGGCATCCGCCACTTGCAGGATCAAGTTTTGAGGATAACCCCAGCCGCGCGGACATGGCTGAATAACATGAAGATACGCAGGTCCGTCGCAGGTAAAACCCTTTCTCGCTTTTTCGCGAAGATCATTCGGCCAATGCCGGCTGACCGTCGTGTGGGCGATATATTTTACCGCCGGATGAGCGAGCGCGAACGCTATCATGTCTTTCCCTTGGTAATCAGCCGTAGGCAAGAAAGCGTGCGGCGTGGTCGTCGTGTGAGCGCCAACGGGTGTTGCGCTTGAATATTGACAGCCGGTGTTCGCATAGAAACCGTTGTCATAACAAACGTAAAGGATCCTTTCACCTCGCGCGAACATTCCGGAGATCGAAGCAATACCGATGTCGGTCGTTGCTCCATCGCCCGAAATGACGAGAGGATAAAACAGCCCTTCTTTGAGTTCATCCCTGCTTACTTGTTCATCGATCGACGCGCGTACTCCGCTTGCGCCGGCGGCTGAAGTTTCAAATACCACATGCACGACGGGATCTTTCATCCCCGAGTGAGGGTAAATGTGAAAACCCACCATGGCGCATCCTGAAGCCGAATTCGTAACGGGAATTACCCCTGTATCGTGCGCGGCTTTCAGGATCGGATTGATCACCAGCGGTATCCCACAACCGGCACAGTATGCCATTCCGGGAGACATTTGCGGTGTTTCATCGTATCTATTGTTCTCCATATTATTTACCTCCGTTTACGCCGACCCAAACCGGACGTGCGGCATCGATCCATGCATCTCGTTCATGAACGAGCGGATGAATTATTTGTTCGAACGTATGTTCAACGCTCAATGTTCTTCCGCCGATACCGTAGATGCAATTCATCATGTCGGGACGAAGCGGGCTGTTGTAAAACACACCGGCAACATCCGCGCCAAGCTGAGCTACCGCAGTACCGAAAGTCGGAGCGCGGTCGAGTACCGCCACCGCTTTCATGCGTCCGAGCGCTTCACGAACATCATGTACCGGGAACGGACGATAGGACATAATGGATAACGCACCGACTTTGATCCCTTTTTCTCGAGCGACATCCACCGCTTCTCTGGTCGTACCAAACGTACTTCCGAGTGAGACAATGGCGTATTCCGCATCTTCCATTTTGTAACCATTAATGAGATCGGGAATTTTCCAGAAACGTTCTGAAAATTCAGCGATCGCGGTTT
Organism: Minisyncoccota bacterium; assembly: GCA_023229825.1. Taxonomy (GTDB): domain Bacteria; phylum Patescibacteriota; class Minisyncoccia; order Phycocordibacterales; family CAIJYI01; genus CAIJYI01. The sequence continues at coordinate 15,193 of JALNYN010000008.1, read as the reverse complement.
TGGAAACATCTGCAGCATTTTCCATCGCCATCAATTGAGCATATACGATGTCCATATGATGATGAGGAAGCGCCAATCCGCCGAGAGAAACGGCATGGTCGAGACTCAATAGAGAATTCGGACGTTTGTATTTGCCGAGCCATTCGCGATACTCAAGAACACCCTGTTCATTCAGTACGTCGTTTGAAGTAACGGTATGGCTGACGTCAAAACCGTCATACGCGACGATCACCGGAAGTTGAACTTTTGCGTCTTGCCCGATCTTAAAAGCGAGCAAGGTGAGATCGTAAACTTCTTGCGGATTTCGCGCAAAGAGCGTGATGATCCCGCAATCCTTGAAAAACAGTACGTCATCATGCGATGCGTGAATACTGATCGGAGCTGAAGTCGTACGAGTCGCAAAAAGCGTCACTACGGGACAGCGCGAACCGCCAAGCGATTTGATCACCTGTGCGGCAAAAAGCGCTCCTTGCGAACAAGTGAATGTTCCCACGGTCGAACCGCATTGGCTTGCCGTATGGCACGCCGTGAAAGCGTCGTCTTCGCCGTTCATCAGAAGCAGCTTTGTATGCGGCATCATGCCAAGACGCTTGAATTCCATCAGCCATTCCGCGCCTTGCGTGCTTGGCGTAATTTGGAAGAGCGCGGAAACGCCAATGTCGACATGGACCATAGCCAATGCTCCCATATAGTTTCCATCGCCCGCTTGCTTTGTAATTTTATTACTCATCGGTATCCTCCTCGGGTTCCGGAATCATTTCGATGGCGCTCGCAGGGCAAAGAATTTCGGCGCATTGCGTGCATCGATCTCCTTCGCACTTGGTCCAATCAAATTTCAATGTCTTTTCGCCGTCGACTTTGCTGATCGCTTCATTCGGACAGCCATTGACGCAATCTTCGCAGTCAATGCAGTTGTCAAAAATTTGAAACGGTCTTTGTGTGCGATTATTTTTGTCTGTCATTTTTTCGCCCTCGCTTCAGGAATGGAGGCAATCGCGTTAAATTCGCAATTTGTTTTGCAGATCATGCAGCCTTTGCAGTGTTCGTAATCAAAACCGAGCATTTTCTTGGGATCTTTCGGATCATCCACCAAAATGCAGAAGTCGGGACAGAACTGGAAGCAAAGCATGCAATCGGTGCAATTTTTTTGCATATGCACCGGACGCTCCGTCCGCCAGGTTCCCGTTTTCTTTTCATGAGAATTACCGGTAGTAATGATAGCACCGCCCGGTTCAAATTCCCACCAGTTGAACACTTTCAGCGGGATGATTTTCGCTTTCGGAATATCCGTACCGCGGCCGTCGAACTCTTGGCATTTTTCATAGCCTTCTTCGGTCGCTTTGATATTTATCGCGACGATCTCTTCCCCTTTTTCTACCAGATTGGATGCTTCGCTGATCGTTTCTTTGAGCATCTCAATGGTCGTTTCAGGAAAAAGATGAACGACCGCGCCAAGCATGGCGGTATTAGGAAATTGGAAACCTTTTTTCATCAATTTTCCCGCGATGCCGGTGGCGTCGACCGCAATGATCCTTGAAGGTCCAAGCTCCAATTCGCGCGCGATAACTTCGGGCGCTTTCGGCGTGTTGACCACAAAGATGGTTTCGTCGTGAGTACCGGCGGTAAATCCGCCGATGGTAGGATCGAGTATCACTACGATGTCGTAGCGATTGGGCGCATAGAATGCTTCGATCGGGTTTGCGCTTAGGCGGTTGAATGCCATGATCGGGGCACCGGCTTTTTCTGCGCCGAAGATCCCGAAACTGCTGGCTTTCGCGCCCGCTTTCATGGCGAGCCGCGCAAGAATTTCCACGGCGCCGACGGCACCTTGATTTCCGCGCGCATGCCAAACGTCGACCAAAACTTTTGGACTTTTTACTGTGTCAAAGTACGTGCCTTTTTGTGACATACTTCCTCCTTATTAGCTTTCTCGGACTCATAAGAGCCAAGACAAGTCATATTTCTGGGTTTCTTTCCCACATCTGTATTACCACTAAACTTCGTTTTTGGCTATATTTACAAATTTTTTATTTATGTTCTTATTTATAAAAAATGAACG
>JALNYN010000008.1:0-13034 GCA_023229825.1 Minisyncoccota bacterium | reverse complement strand
ATAACCAACGGCGCACAGGGCGGAATATTTCTTTCCGGACTTATGCTGGTCGAAAAAGGAACCATGGTGCTGGTCGAAGAACCAACCTACCTCGGTTATGCCAACGCGATGAAACACCTCGGAGCCGAATTCTGCACGATCCCCGTCGATCAAGACGGAATGAGAGTCGATCTGCTTCCTGAGATCATTGAGAAATATCATCCGAAGGTGATCTACACCATGCCCGATTTTCACAACCCGGTCGGTGTAACCATGAGTCTGGAACGCCGCCATGAACTGGCGAGGATCGTTTCGGAACGGGATGACGTGGTTATCATTGAAGATAATCCGTACGGAAAATTGCGGTACAGCGGCGAGCATTTGCCTCCCGTTGCTTCTCTGGCAAAAGAACACACGTTCTATTTGGGAACCGTTTCGAAAATTTTGGCGCCCGGACTGCGCGTCGGCTGGATGGTCGCACCCGAAGCGCCGACGACAAAAACGTTTGAAGCGATCCAAGGCGAATGCCTCTACACCAGCTTGTTCACACAGATGATCGTTCATAAAATTTTTTCCAACGAAGAAATAATGGACGCGCGTATCAAAGAACTTCGGAAAGTATATAAAGAACGCCGAGATTGCATGCTCGATGCACTCGACAAATATTTTCCTCACGAAGTTGTTTGGACCCGCCCCGAAGGAGGTTTATTCCTCTGGCTTACCGCGCCCGAGGGAATTGATACCGGCGACGAATTTTTCAAAAAAGCCCTCGAAGAAAAAGTGGCTTACGTTCCCGGCGGACCATTCTACGCCGTTGACAGCAAAGACAAAAAGCGTACATCCAGATTGAATTTTTCGTATTCCAATATTGAAAAGATCGAAATAGGAATGAAACGTCTCGGTATTGCTTTCAAAAAAGAACTAGCCAAGAAATAACGCAAAAGCGCCGGCGGGGACTTTTCCCCATCGGCGCTATTTTTTATATCCATGGAATGAACGTTGACTTGGCCTATAATAAAGCTATACTGAACAAGCAGATACTTTCAAAAATATCCTTAAAACATAACCTTATTTTTTATGAACAAAAACTTCCCGGCATCTTCCTTAACGATTGAAGATGTCGTAGCAATAGGAAAACGCGATTCGCGCATCGCTCTCTCGCAGGACGGCATGCGGCTAACAAAAAGATGTACCGACGCGATCGAAAAACTTCTCAAAAAAAAGTCGATCGTTTACGGTGTGAACACCGGAGTCGGAGATCTGTGCGACAGTTTCCTTCCTGATGAAGATCTGAGCGAGCTGCAGGAAAACATCATTCTTTCCCATGCGTGCGGAGATGCGCCATATTTTTCCGATGAGGTGGCACGCGCGGCTTTTTTTCTTGTGTTGAACGCACGAGCGAAGGGATACTCCGGACTCTCGACCAACACAGTACAAACCATGGCGAAGATATTTAACCATGAAGTGATCCCGCAAATTCCGATGCAAGGATCTCTCGGAGCTTCCGGCGATCTTATTTCTCTCGCACACCTCTCTCTCATGCTCCTCGGCGAAGGAAACGTGAAAATGGAAGGAAAGATCATTTCATCGAAAGCGATGCAAAAAAAGCTCGGACTTTCTCGCTACGCATTCGGTCCAAAAGAAGCGCTGTCTCTCATCAATGGGACAGAGGTCACCACGGCGACTTCGGCGTTTACTGTGAATGGCTCTCTGCGCCTTCTTTCATCTTCCGTTCGCGCCACCGCCGCTCTTTTTGAAATTTTTGGATCGCAAATTTCAAGCATTGATGAGGATATACATTTGCTCAAACCCTACCCTGGGCAGCTTCGCGTCGCAAAAGAACTTCGCATGCATCTCAAGGGAAGTAAGCTTATAGCACGCCCGAAAGCCAAGGTTCAGGATCCTTACGTGATCCGCTGTTCTCCACAGATAGACGGTGCCATCATCGATCAAATATCACATACGCGAAAAATCGTCGAAACGGAGATGAATTCCATTACAGACAATCCGCTCTTTTTCATTGAAGGAGATTCCGTAAAAGCAGTATCCGGAGGAAATTTTCACGCGCAAAATATCGCTTTCGCCATGGACGGCATCGCTATCGCTCTCGTTGCAGAAAGTAAAATAATGGAACGACGCATCGAGAGGCTGCTCAACGCTTCCCTCTCCGATCTCGCGCCATTCCTCGTAATGGAAAGCGGGCTGAATACCGGTTTCATGATCCCTCATTATTTGGTCGCCGCGCTCGTAGCAGAAAACAGCGTCCTCGCGCATCCGGCGAGCATTCAAACCGTTTCCGTCTCCGCCAATCAGGAAGATTTCGTCTCGATGTCAATGACCGCGGCGAACAAAGCATCGCAAATTCTGCAAAATTGCGAGAGAATACTCGCGATCGAATTAATGCTCATTGCACAGGCTATGGACCTCATGATAGAAAAAAACAGTACGCCGATCTCCTCCTTCAGCGCTTCCGCTCAAAAAATACATAATGTCGTCCGTCGCTCTGTAAAAACCCTGCGGAAGGATCGCTATATTTCAAAAGATATTGAGGCCATTCTCGATCAATTAAGGAACGGGGATTTCGAATAATTTACACAAAGATCCCTTTAAAAAAACAAGCATGATCAATTGCTTGTTTTTTTAATTATTTCAAATTCTCACGAGAAAATCTGTTTTGCCTTTTTTCTATTTTTATGCTTTAGTGATAGCGGAACAATCAACGAAAGCACTTTAAAAAGGAGACGCGTATGAGTGACGAAGCTGACAACAATGCCGAAGTGAACAAATACGGCCGCCCGATGTATATGGCGGAAAAACCGACGGATGCGATCAGTGCGCAGACCGGACCGAAGATGGAATGTAAAAACTGGGATGCGGAGGCGGCACTGCGCATGTTGCGCAATAATGTCGACCCGCGCGTAGCGCTCATTCCCGACGAACTCGTCGTGTATGGCGGTGCGGGACGGGCAGCACGAAACTGGCACGAATACAATAAGATCGTTGCCTGTCTCAAAAAGCTTGAAGACGATGAAACGCTGTGCGTGCAGTCGGGGAAAGCGGTATATGTCGCCAAAACCCACAGAGAAGCGCCGCGCGTGATCATTGCGAATTCCAATCTGGTCGGCAAATGGTCGAACCAAAATTATTTCAATGAATTGGATCGCGCCGGACTTATGATGTACGGTCAAATGACGGCCGGATCCTGGATCTATATCGGAACCCAAGGGATCCTTCAGGGTACTTACGAGACATTTGCCGCTGTGGGACGTACTCATTTCGGTACCGATTCACTGGCGGGAAAATTCGTTTTGACGGCAGGACTCGGAGGAATGTCCGGAGCACAGCCGCTTGCCGTAACCATGAACGACGGCGTGGCACTGGTTGTTGAAGTGCGCAAAGAACGCATTGAACAGAAGGTTCGCGAGGGCTATTGCGATGTCATGGCAAAAGATCTTGATGACGCCATTCGTCTTATAAAAGAAGCGGTGACCATTAAGAAACCTCTTTCAGTCGGGCTCGCGGGAAATGCTGCTGAAGTTCATCCTGAACTCGTCCGTCGCGGGATCACTCCGGATATCGTCACCGACCAAACCTCGGCGCACGACATCGGAAGCTATATTCCTCCGGGAGACCTCAAGGAGATCGATGCTCTCAAGATAGAAAACCGCTCCGAATATGAAAAACGCGCACGTGCCGCGATAGTCGCACAAGTGGAAGCCATGCTTGAAATGCAGAAACGCGGAGCGATCGTTTTTGATTATGGAAACAATCTTCGCGGACAAGCAGAACTCGGAGGACTTTCCGTGCGGGACGCAAACAAAAAATATTTGTATCCCGGATTCGTTGCCGCTTATGTTCGTCCGCTTTTCTGCGAAGGCAAAGGTCCGTTCCGATGGGCGCTGCTCTCCGGAAAAAAAGAAGAGCTTGCTTTGATCGACGATATGCTTCTCCGAACTTTTCCAGAAGACAAAATGCTCAAACGATGGATCGAAAAAGCGCGCGAGAAAGTCCCGGTTATCGGACTTCCCACCCGTGTTTGCTGGCTCGGATACGGCGACCGTGCAAAATTCGGTTTGATCTTGAACGACATGGTACACAAAGGTATCATCTCTGCGCCGATCGTTATCGGACGCGATCATCTTGATACCGGTTCCGTCGCAAGCCCGGACCGCGAAACGGAAGGAATGCTTGACGGTTCGGACGCGGTTGCCGACTGGCCGCTCCTCAATTTCGCTCTGAATGCAATCAACGGCGCATCATGGGTTTCCTTCCACAACGGCGGAGGCGTCGGTATTGGCAATTCAATGCACGCCGGAATGGTGATCGTCGCCGACGGAACGGAAGCGAGAGCAAAACAGCTTGAAAGAGTACTAACCTGCGATCCTGGAATAGGGGTGGTACGCCACGCCGATACGGGCGAAGCGATCGCGATCGAAACCGCAAAGAAGAAAGGTGTAAAAATACCCGGAATTACTTGTTAAAAAAAATAACGCTACGACAATAGGTCGTAGCGTTTTTATTATTTCGCGGATAAAAAAGAATCAATGGCTTTTGCGGCAATCTTTGCTGTTCTCGCTAGCTTCTCCGTGCGTTCCTTTTCTGTTTCATTTCTTTTTTCATTTTTTACCAGTTCGGTCCATGCCAGTTTTCGCGAAGAAGTTTCTACGATATCGAAAGCTGAAACGCGGTTATCTTTCGCTATTCCCTTTATCAAACCATAAAGCTGTTCGTCGGTAATTCCCCTCTCCGCCGGCGCACTGACCCCCGGAACAAATTGTTCATTCACGCTATCGATATCAACGCTTAAATAGATCAGATCGGTATTTCGTCCGGCGATCTCCAAGGCGTTTTTTACAATTTTGTCGATATCTTTTACTTCATCGTCGTAAACAATAGTCACGTTTTTGGAGATGGCGTATTTCTCAAGCTCGCAATAAATTTCTGAAACGGAATGATGAATACCGATAACGACGATATTATCGCCTGATATATTCAAGGTTTCATCTTCGATCAATCGCCGAAAAGAATTACCGCTGGAAATAACTTCGCCTTCATCAAGTTGCCTCATGTCAAAGTGCGCGTCGATGTAAATGATGCCGACCTTTTTACAGGGATTTGCCTCGCATACCCCCCGACAAAGCGCATAGGAAATGGAATGATCGCCGCCGATGCCGAGAGTCGTGTATCCTTGTTCGCAGAGCTCTTTGATCTTCTTCGTCATAGTATCTTGCGCTTGTATCGTGGCATCCTTCTGTGCTCGACGAAAAGCAAGCTCATGCATATTGTTCGCGTCGATCTTCAGGTTATATTTTTGCAAAGACAGCATTTCCATTTTTATATCTCTGTATTTTTCCAAATACTCTTTTTCAAAAACGGAAAAGATCGCATCGGGGCCTTCGTCCGCACCGGTTATTCCACGGCTGAATCGGAGCATGGAGCGTATGCCGTTGTCGAACGGACAACCGATAATGATGTTTTTCATAATTTTATCCTTTTTTAATGTACCAAATATATAACTCCAAAATAGCACGATATTTGACAAAAATCAAACGGCATATTGACGTCATCAGTAAAAAGCATTACTGTTAGGAAAGAAAGTTTTTTATATTACATGGAGAATTATCGAAATGCTTATCATAAAAAATATCAAAGAGCTGGCGACCTGCGCCGGTGATATGATCACCGATGCAATGATCGTTGTTGTCGGCGAGAAAATTATTGCAGTGGGAAAGACTGACAGACTCAAAGAACACTATCATCAAATAAACAGAGAGGACAAAATAATAAATGCCTCAGGGATGATCGCGATCCCGGGTTTCGTGGATTGCCATACGCATGCGGTGTTTGCCGGGTCCCGAGCGAATGAATATAGTGCGAAGATCCGCGGAAAAAGTTATTCCGATGTTCAAAAGATGGGCGGGGGTATCCGGAGCACCGTTATCGAAACGAGAAACGCGAGCGAAGACGAATTATATGCATCTGCTCGGTCGAGGCTCAGAGAAATGCTCCGGTGCGGGACGACAACCGTTGAAATAAAAAGCGGTTACGGTTTGAACGTAAAAGATGAACTAAAGATCCTGCGCGTCATAAAGCGCCTTCAAAAAAGCGGACCGCAGGATATTATCGCGACTTTTCTTGGTGCGCATACGATACCAAAAGAATATGCGCAAGATCGCGAAGGCTATGTGGATCTCATTATCCGCAAAATGCTCCCCGTAATAGCGGAAGAAAAACTTGCGGAAAACGCCGATGTATTTTGCGACCCGCTCGGATTTACTCCGGAAGAAACGGAAAAAATTTTCACGGAAGCGAGACGATACGGATTAAAGCTCCACATTCACGGAGAACAGACCGCACACTTCGGCGGTGCAAAAGTTGCCGCAAAATTCGGAGCGGTAAGCTTGGACCATGGCGACTATCTTGACGATGATGATATTTCCCAGCTGAAAAGATCCGGAACAACCGTTGTACTTCTGCCGGGCGTTCTCATGCATTGCATGGATTGGGGAAAAACAAAACTTGCGGATACGGTTGCAAAATTGAAAGCCGCCGGCATACTGATCGCGTTCGCGACCGATTACAATCCCGGAAGCGCCCCCCTTCTTTCAATGAAGCTCGTGATGGATCTCGGTATGCGTCTGTTCAAAATGAATTCCAAAGAATGTTTGCGGGCGGCAACGATAAACGCGGCTCAAGCTCTCGATATGAGCAAGATGATCGGAAGCATTGAGGCCGGAAAGCAAGCCGACATCCTTCTTGTTTCCGCCCACTCCGTGGAAGATTATCTCTACCAGATCGGCGACCGGCATTTTGATCTCATTATAAAAAGAGGACGAATACAAAAACAATAAAAAACAAGCGCCGACAGAAATTATTTCCTGTCGGCGCTATTTTTTTTACGATCGAGATGTTGGCGGTATCCTCGCCGCTTGAACGCATTGTTCAAAATGACCTGACATCATGTCCGGCCAAAGTGTCGGAGTCGCGAGATAACAGCTTTTGTCATTCGTAATAACCCGAATGTCAGGCGATAGATCACCCGTTCGCAGCCAAAGATCAGCTTTCGGTAAACCCGGTATTTCCAGATCCAAAATGGGAAGCGCGGAAATATTCGTGTCGGGGTGAACTAATTCTCTCAAAAAGCTTCGCGTCGGCTCCGGACTGTCAAAACTTACCAGAAGCGTCAGCACACAGCCGTCGACGGAAAGGATCGCCCTCGATAATTTCGGAGAGATCGGGTTTTGGTACAGAGGATGCTTGATACCGCGAGAATTCAATACCTCTTCCCACTCGCCGACAATGTTTACAAAAATATGATCTTTGTCATTCCATTGTTTGGGAAAACGATGAACGAAACAGCGATTGACGACATCGAGCATTTTAATGACTTCATCCTTCGGACGTTCATAAAATTTTTTCGTCGAACCGAGCCAAATGGTGTAATACCGAAAACCGGTTTCAAAGGCCTTGATAACGTTTTCATACATCCGCATCATGCAAATGTCATATGAGACTAAATGGTCCAAATTATGTTCTTTTGACCATCGGCGATTTCCGTCCGGCATGACCACAACATGATTACGTAAAAGAACCACAGGAAACTCCTTTTTGTGATTAAAACTACTGCCCAGCATATCGTAATTTCCGCTAAGGTGTCAATGTAAATGCCTACGGCGTCGTACCCCTTCCCCTCTTCAGAGGGAAGGTTCGTCGCCGATTCGGGGTTCTTCATCGCCGGACTGGGGTTGCACCCCGGTCCGAAACATTTGTATGAAATCACGTTTTTTCGATAACACTAATTACGCTGAGATATTCCAAACGTTTCGGTTCGGGGTGCAACCCCGAACCGGCGACGGTCCGCCAACAATCGTGGGCAGTTTTTATTTGTCTGATAGCCCTTGCGCGATCACAAACTTTGTGGTAAAAGTTAAACGGGAACTTGCTCGAAAATATCGAGTGAAAAATGAAGATTTTTGACATACGTCCGCCAAAACTGCGAGTTTTGACGCGACAAATGGAGGAAAAAATGGGAAAAACCATCCATGAACTATTACATGAACCTTGCGGCGTTATAACCGCAAAGAAACAACTCGCTCCGCTCATTTATGAGCTCACGATCTATGCTCCGGCGGTCGTTCATAATGCCGAACCGGGTCAATTCGTGATCGTGTATGCGCGCGATGAAAAAAGCAAACCGATACCGCTCACCATTGCCGATTCTGACAAAGAGCTTGGCACCATTACCTTGGTTGTTCAAGCGGTCAAAGCTGGGACGATGAAGCTTCTCACGATGGATGTCGGCGAAACTTTTTATTCATTACAAGGTCCGCTCGGTCATCCGTCGGAAATTAAAAAATATGACGGCACGATCGTTTGCGTTGCCGGCGGCGTCGGCATAGCTCCGATGTATCCGGTCGTTCGCGCTTTGAAAGAGGCGGGAAATAAAATACTTGTTGTTCTCGGCGCACGCGAAGAAAGATTCCTTTTTTGGGAAGAAAAAATTCGTCCGTATGCCGATTGGACTACCGTATGTATTGAAAAAGAACCGGTTGCCTGCAATCGAACTCCGGGTTTTGTAACTCCATACCTTGAATACTATTTGGAAAGAAATCTGGACAGTGTAAGCCATGTTATAGCCGCCGGCCCTTTGGGAATGCTTAACGCAATTTCAAAAATAACCAAACCGCGCGGTGTGGAATTTGTCGCGTCCGCCGTTTCTCACATGCTCGACGGAACGGGAATGTGCGGAGGCTGTCAGTGCAACGTTGGAAGCGACACCATTCTGCTCTGCCAAAAAGGCCCTGAGATCGACGGCAATTTGGCTGACTGGGATACGCTCGGCGCACGCCTGAACGGACTCCGAAAAAAAGAAGACGAATACTTGGCGGAATTCAAAGCGAATGATCCGTTATATCAAAAATTTCTTGCGCAAGAAGCAGCTTTCAAAGGAGGTGCCGAATGACGCTCATAAAAAAAAGTACGGCGATCGTACCGGTACAAGAACCGGAAGTTCGCATTAATAACTGGGAGCAGGTGGAAGGCTGTCTTTCCCGTAAGGAAGCGATCGAGGAGGCTCATCGTTGCGTGGACTGTTTTGCTCACGGTTGCGAGCGCGGTTGTCCGGTCAGTATCCCCATACATGAAGTACTGGAACACGTAAAACGCGGTTGGATGCGAAAAGCAGTCAATCTTGCCCGGTCATACAATCTTTTGCTCGCCATCACCTCGCTCGTCTGTCCGCAATCGGAACAGTGCGAAGCGGGCTGCGTCATCAAAAGAAGCGGCAACGATCCGGTTTTCTTCGGCGCCATCGAACGCTTTCTCTACGAATGGGAATGTGCTAACGGCGGTCCTCAAATTCCGGAACTCGCAAAAGAAAATGGAAAACGAATAGCACTCGTTGGTTCCGGTCCTGCTTCGTTTACCAACGCGGCATTTCTCCGCGTTTACGGATATCATGTCGACATTTTCGAAGCGTTGCCGGTTGCCGGCGGTGTTCTTATGTACGGTATTCCCGAATTTCGTTTGCCGAAAAAGATCGTGCAGAATGAGATCGATTTTATCCGTTCATTCGGAGGGATCGAGATATACACGAGCACCAGCATCGGAAAACGGTTCACCGTTGCCGAACTTCGCAAGGAGTATGATGCGATATTTTTCGCGACCGGCGCGGGCAAACCTATCCCGCTCGGTATTCCGGGTGAAGATACGTTCGGCGTCATGTCGGCGAATCAGTGGCTGTTTTCCGTCAATTTTCTTCATGCGAACGATTCGAGCTACGAAACGCATATTCCCGATTTCAAACACATCGCGGTCGTTGGAGGCGGAAACGTCGCCATGGACTCGGTGCGCGCGGGAAAACGCGTTCTCACGGAAAAGATCCAAACCGTGCTAGCAGAAACAAGCGCGGGTATCATTTATCGCCGCGACGAAAGATCGATGCCAGCTCGCGTCCAAGAGATCCATCATGGAAAAGAAGAACATATGGAATTACTGACGCAAGTCGCGCCAGTGCGTATCTTGAGCAAAGACGGACGCGTTTGCGGATTGGAATGTGTCAAAACCGAACTCGGCGAACCGGATGAAAAAGGACGCCGAACTCCGGTGAACATCGAAGGTTCCAACTTCATCGTAGAAACCGATTTGGTGATCTCCGCACTCGGCAACAAACCGAACCCCACCATCATTGAACAGATGGGAGATGTCGTTCTCAGCAAAGGGTACGTCAGTTCGATCAACGGCTGCACCTCCGTCCCCGGCTTTTTCGTCGGTGGAGATCTAAGCGGAGGCGGCACGGTCATACGCGCCACCGGCGACGGAAAGATCGCCGCGGCATCGATCCACAACTGGCTACAAGGGAAATATCCATGGCCAAAAAAAGAAGAATTTAAAACTTCAAAATAGACTATTTAAGACCGCCCGCCGATACGTATCGGCGGGTTTTTTATTTGACTTAATCAAAATTTAATTATAGTATTACCTCGGATATTTTTACAATTTGAACCTTGAAATGGAGGTAATATAATGTCCAAAAAAAGTCTGAATACAAGAGGTCTCAGCGCCCTGTTCGATCCGAAAGTCGTCGCCCATGTTGGCGCTTCAGAATCCGAAAATGGTTCGGGAGTGCCTACCGTTATGCGAGGCATGTTTGAAAATTTGCTCGACGGTGAAAAACATGGACGACGGGTATACCCCGTCAACCCGAAACGGGAAACCGTACTTGGTGTGAATGCATATCCTGATATAGGATCGATCCCGGAAAAGATCATTGATTGCGTCGTCATTACGATCGGCGCTGCTCATTATGAATCGATATTGAAAACGATCGAGCAATGCCATCAAAAAAAGGTGAAGGCTATCATCATGCCGACCGCCGGTTTCTCGGAAGCAGGGGCGGAAGGCAAAGAACACGAACGAAAGATCGTTGAAGCATTGAAAGGAAAAATTCGACTCGTTGGAACGAACTGTCTCGGCGTCGTTTGTCCGCATACTGATTTTAACGCCACTTTCGTTTGTTCTCAGCCGCCAAAAGGCCGCGTTGCGTTCTTTACGCAAAGCGGCGGTATGGCAGCTCCGGTAACCTGCCACGCCATTAGCGAACACTTCGGTTTCAGCCGGGTCGTCAGTATCGGCTCAGGGCCGGATGTTAATATGAATGATCTGCTCGCCTTTGCGGCAAGCGATCCGTTGACCGACAGCGTTTGTCTCTATATGGAAACCGTGAACGATGCGCGCAATTTTATGAGCGCGGTAAAAATGGTTCGCGATGCCGGAAAATTCATCGCCGTCATCAAACCGGGAAAAACAGAAGCCGCCGGCGCCGCCGCAAAATCACACACCGGTTCGCTCGTCGGATCGGATGATGTTTTTGAAGCGGCCATGGAAAGAGCTGGGATCCCCAGAGTGGAATCGATAGCGGATTTTTACAACGTCATGCTGCTTTCCGATAAAATTAAAGTGCTCGAATGTCAAGAGAAGGTCGCGTTGCTTTCGCATGCCGGAGGCCCCGGCGTGATCGCAACAGATGCCTTTGTCGGACTTAACGGGAAACTTGCTTCGATCTCTCCTCAAACGATGGAAAAATTGAACGCGCTTCTTCCCCCCATTTGGAGCCATGCAAACCCGATCGATATGACCGGCGGCGTGGGGGCCAAAGAATACGGCGAAGCGGCGAAAATTTTGCTCGAAGCGCCGGAAGTCGACATTCTGCATATTACTCTTGCGGCGATCGTTACCGTTCGCCCCGATCACGTAGCGGAAGTCATTGCAACGACCGTGACGAAAGCGCAAGCGCGCGGAAACAAAAAACCGGTCGTCGTAAGCTTCATGGGCGGTGCCGACTGGAAACTCGGCGACGGATTAATGGACAAGGCTCGCGATATTTTCCGCGATGCTCACATTCCAAATATCAACAATCCCGATCAGGCCGTTCGCGCCATTCAATATCTCATACGCGGAAAACAGCTCGCGAAAGAGCTGAATGCAATGCCGAAACGCATCGCATTTCCTCATCTTCGCGATGAAGTGAAAAAAATTCTCGCTGAAGTTCGTGCCGACGGGCGCACCACGCTTACCACTTACGAGGCGATGAAAGTATTTTCACTCTATAATATTCCCGTGATTGGGATGGAGGTAGCGGAAACGGAAGCAGCCGCAGTTCTCAATTATATTTTTGAGCATGAGACTGATGCGGTTGTAATGAAACTTCACTCCAAAACCATCAGCCACAAAACTGATGTTGGCGGCGTAAAGCTCAATCTCAAAAACCGAGATGAAGTAAGAAAAGCCTTCCGTGAAATTGAAGCGGATGTCACTGAAAAACTTGGCAAGGAACATTTCCAAGGCGTCACCATTTCTCCGATGGTAAAACTTTCCGATGGATACGAAATTATTCTCGGATCAACCACCGACCCGCAATGGGGACCGACCGTCATGTTCGGCTTAGGCGGCATACTGGTCGAAATATTGAAAGACAAATCGATCGGCATACCTCCGTTCAGCAGCCGTTCAGCACTGCATGTCATGGAAAAGACAAAGATATTCAAAGCGCTCAAAGAAGGCGCTCGAGGAAAGGATCCCGCCGACATCAAGAAACTTACCGAAGTATTGGTAAATCTTTCACGGCTGGTAACCGACTATCCGGAAATTTCCGAGTGTGATATCAATCCGCTTTTCGTATCTCCGAAAGATATAATCGCGCTTGATGCGCGCATTGAACTTCATCCCGAAGGAACATGCAGCGTACCCGCGATACGACCGTATCCTCACGAGTATGTGACGGAGATCAAGAAACCATGGGGTCCACTTTCCGTCTTCATTCGTCCGATCATGCCCGAAGATCAGGCACTCATCAGACATCCCGAGATATCTCACAAAGATGCTTCGCGGTTATGTAATGTCGACTATGATGGAGAAATGACTTTCGTCGCCATTACTTCAGATTTCATCTTAGGAATTCTGGAAGTGAAGAGAAAGGACGATGGAGATTATTACGGAAAGCAAACGCTCTTCGTAAAAGATCCTGACGTTATTGCGTTCACGCAAAAACACCTGAC
>JALNYN010000035.1 GCA_023229825.1 Minisyncoccota bacterium | reverse complement strand
CTGGATTTTTTGTGCAGGTCTATACCGAGATACATTGTCATATGTTTCTTGGTTAAAATGAATAATACCGTTGGCGGACGAGGCCAACGGTATTATGTTATATCAATAGGTTCACAATGTCAGTCCGGCAAAAGATATTTTTTAAATTTTCAGCAATTTAAGCATTACTCCAAAAACAACGCCCATCATTATGGCAAATATTATAAAAGTAAATTCCTGAATGCCACCACCAAGACCATCAAAATAGATTGCTGTGGGGAAGCTTACTGCACAAGCAACAACAAGACTGAGTATGAATTTTCCTAAGTTTTTTAAAATCATTTTTGTCTCCTTCGTTTTGCGAAAAATGTTTTTTGTTGAAGCAAATCTTCGTTTATCATATCAAACAATAATATACTTGTCAAGTATTTATAAATTTTGCCCTTGTTCTTTCATCTTTTTTACCGTATCATACGAAATATGATAAATCGCCAAAACATTAGAAATTTCAGCATCATTGCTCATATTGACCACGGCAAGTCCACGCTGGCCGACCGGATGCTTGAGATCACACACACGATCGAGAAACGCAAAATGATGGCGCAGGTGCTTGATTCCATGGAGCTTGAACGCGAGCGGGGGATCACGATCAAAATGCAGCCGGTCAGGATGGAGTATCAATTGAACGGCGAGCCGTACATACTCAATCTCATCGACACTCCCGGGCATATCGATTTTTCGTACGAAGTTTCCCGCGCCCTGAAAGCCGTGGAGGGTTCCATTTTGCTCGTGGACGCGACGCAGGGCGTACAGGCACAGACGCTCACCACGCTCGAAATGGCACGCGAGAGCGGTCTTACGATAATTCCCGTCGTCAGCAAGATCGATTCGCCGATAGCGCGCACGAAGGAAGTGAAAGAGGAAGTGGCACAGCTCCTCGATTGCAATATCAATGAGGTCCTCGAAGTTTCCGGAAAAACCGGTGAAGGCGTGGAAGCAGTGCTCGACGCGATCATCAAAAAAATCCAACCGCCGATCGTTGTTGTCCCCGAGGGCGGTCCTCGGGAAAGTATCCCGAGGACCGCCCTCGGGGACGGAGAATCGCCGCGTGCGCTCGTTTTTGATTTTGAATATTCCAATCACCGCGGTGTTATTGTGTACGTTCGCATGTTCAACGGCGAAATAAAAAAGAATGACACGCTTCTCTTCAGCGCTGCCAATGAAAAGTTTATCGTGCTTGAAGTCGGTATTTTTCATCCGTCTCAGGTTGCTCAAGAAACTCTTTCAGCCGGAGAGATCGGTTACATCGTTACCGGCATCAAGCAGCCGGGTATCGCTTCCGTCGGAGATACGGTTACCTCTGCAAAACGTCCCGCGCCCGCGCTTCCCGGATACATGAATCCCGCGCCGGTCGTGTGGGCATCGGTCTATCCCGAGAGCCAGGATGATTTTAATCTTTTGCGCCAGGCACTGAGCCGATTGAAACTTACCGATGCCTCTCTTTCTTACGAAGAAGAAACTTCCGGCACGCTTGGCCGCGGATATCGCTGTGGTTTTCTCGGCATGCTGCATTTAGAAATAATCACCGAGCGGTTGCATCGCGAATTCAATTTGGAGCTTATCATCGCCACGCCATCCATTACCTACGAAGTGGAATATTTGAACGGTGAGAAAAAAATAATTTACTCGCCCGCGCTCTTTCCGGATTACGGTTCTTATAAATCGGTCGCGGAGCCGTGGGTGAAAGCGAAGATCATCACGCCGCCGAATTACGTCGGCAATATTCTCACGCTTCTGTATGAACACGAAGGGGAAGTCGGTGCGTCCGAAATATTCGGGGAAAATCGTAATTCGATAGAAGTGGATATGCCGCTTCGCGAACTCATGCGCGGATTTTTCGATAAACTGAAAAGCGCAAGTTCGGGATACGCTTCGCTCTCGTACAAGATCACCGGCATGCGCCTTGCGGATGTGGCGCGTCTCGATATCGTCGTCGCCGATGAGCCGGTCATCGCTTTCACTCGCGTCGTGTCTAAAAAACGCGTTCAGGAAGAAGCAGAAAACGCGGTGATAAAATTATATGATGTCTTACCGAGGCAGCTGTTCGTCGTAAAGATCCAGGGTCAGGCGCTCGGAAGAATTCTATCATCGAAAACGCTTTCAGCTCTGCGAAAAGATGTCACCGGATATTTGTACGGAGGCGACATCACCAGAAAAATGAAATTGCTGGAGAAACAAAAAAGAGGGAAGAAGAAGATGAAAGCCCGCGGCCGCGTCAATATACCACACGAGGTGTTCCTAAAAATGATGAAACAATAATGTGAGCCGTCTTTTTGGCGATCTTCGTTTTAAAATTTAAAAAAAGTTGCGGGGCAGTAGGTTTCTACAGCCTCGCAACTTTTTTTAAATTTTAAAACGAATCTCACGCGCCCTGCCGTAGCTTTAGCGGAGGAGGGTCCAAAAATCCCGTCTCACATGAATTGAATAGAGATGGATGATAATTTGTAAAAAATAAAGTCGACCAAAAACATTAGGTCGACTTTTTGTTTGTACCGAATTTTTTTCTACTGAAATACACTCGGCATGTAGAGGAGTACCATACTCACGACAACAAGGATACTGATAATGCTCCAGATAAATTCGATCCTTTTTTTATTTTTTTTGCCCATGAATAGCATATGGAGTATAATAGCACTGACAGTCCTCGAAGTCTACTCAAATATACCAATATACTAATGAATACAAATACGGACGGTTACGGTCGTTCGTTGTCGTATTCGTTGTCGTATTCGTTGCCATTCGTATATTGGTACTCATTCGTATATTGGTATTTGTATGTTAGATTATTCCCAAAAAAAGAAAACGCGCAAGCTCATGTACTCCGTCCCGGTACTATTCCTTTTGTTTATCATTTTTGCTTTTTTGTCGAGCAAAGCGTTCGCGCTGTATCAGAAAGGGTCGGAAGTCAGAGGCAAGGCGGAAGAGGTGAAGGCCGATCTGGCAAAGCTTGAAGCCCGGCAGGGAGAGCTTCAAAAAAAAGTCGACTTTCTTAAAACAGAAAGAGGTAAGGAGGAAGAAATGAGAAGCCGATTCATGATCGGCAAAGAAGGCGAAGGCGTTATTCTGGTGGTAGAAGAAAAATCATCGACGACCGCCGGACGCAAAGCATCGAAGCCATCAAGCTGGTGGTCTGGATTTTTAAATTTTTTCAGGTAGAATGGACGAACGGATTAACGGATTAACGGATTTAAGGATTTACGGATTTAAAGATTACGATAGATGGTCAGTGTTATAATAGTTCCTTAAATCAGTAAATCCGTAAATCATAAATCTTCGTCGCTGGACGAACGGATTAACGGATTTAAGGATTTACAGATTTAAGGATGACGATAGATGGGCAGTGTTATAATAGTTCCTTAAATCAGTAAATCCGTAAATCATAAATCTTCGTCGTTGCGAGTATAGTTTAGTGGTAGAACTGCTGCTTCCCAAGCAGTGGGCGGGAGTTCGATTCTCCCTACTCGCACAGGAAAAATCGTCATAAGGCGATTTTTTAGTTCTTTAAAGGAGGTGTATCAGTGAAAAATACAGAAAGAAAACCAAGGTTGCTTATTTTTGCAAATGGAACGAAAGACGGCGGGGGAAGCGGATTTGGAGTGCTGGTTGATGCGCAAAAATGGGGAATGCTTGATGCGGAGATTGTGGGGGTAGTTTCCAGCCACATTAATGGCGGTGTGAGAAAAATTGCGGACGCGAACGTCATCCCCTTTTTTTATTATGAATCTCCGCGCAATGGAATACATTGGCCGGGCGATGAGCACTTTATAAAGGGGATCGTTCAAGCCGACTGGGTGGCTCTTTCAGGGTGGCCGATTCTTATAGAGTCTGATCCAAAAACGACGATCAACAACCACCCAGCACGACCTGAGTTCGGCGGAAAAGGAATGTATGGAATCCATGTTCATCGTGCGGTGCTGGATGCTTATCTCAAAGGACTGATAAAAGACACAGCAGTAACGATGCATTTTGTCACGGAAGAGTATGACCAAGGTCCGGTGTTCTTTGAATACCCCGTAGCGATCTACCCGAGCGACAGCCCGGAAACCCTGCAAGAAAGGGTGAAAGGGTACGAACATCTCTTTCAGTGGGCGATCACTAATTTGGTGATCCATAGAAAAATCTCATGGGACGGCAAAGACCCTGCCTCGCTCGTTGTGCCAAAAGGCTACCGATTTTTACCCAAAAAGTGAGATTCATGAAAATAACCCTGTACGCTTGCGTGCAGGGTTTTTTGTCCCTGATACTGACTTTGCCCTGCCGTAGCCTTTGGCGAAGGAGGGTACTTATTCCTGATACTCCGTCGAATCCTTGACTTAGTTTTCTATTTTTGTTAGGATACTTCGTAAAGCTCTGATTAAGAGGAGCTTTTGTTTTTGACTAAAATCATGACTAGATCACTCAAGAAAGGTCCCTATGTGGACGAGAAGCTTTTAAAGAAAGTCGAAGGGAAGCGACCGAGCGAAACCGGCGTCATAAAGACGTGGGCGCGCGCGAGTCAGATCTCTCCCGAAATGTTGGGATTCACTTTCGGCGTGCACAACGGCAGAGCGCATCTTGAGGTTTTGGTTACGGAAGATATGGTCGGACATCGTCTCGGCGAATTTTCTCCTACAAGAAAGTTCATCAGACACGGAGGAAAAATGCAGAAAGAGATCGAGCAGAAAAAGAAGGAATCCGAAATAGCGGCGGCAAAGGCAGCCAAGACAGCGACCGCAGATCCAAAAAAGAAATAAATTAACGAGGTTTTAGGTGTTAGGTTTTAGGTTTTAGCTTAAAACGATGACGATTACGGAATTGTCCGTAAACCTAACACCTGACACCTAAAACCTCACACCTAACTTATATGGAAACAGGAACAGCATCCCTTAAGAATTATCGACAGTCACCGCGAAAAGTGCGGCTTCTTGCCGATCTGGTCAAAGGAAAAGAAACGAAAGAGGCCATTACCCTCCTTCGTTTTTCCGACAAAAGAGCGTCGGATCCGATCGCCAAATTGCTCGAAAGCGCTGTCGCGAACGTCAGAAACGCCGGAGCGGGAGCGAAGGACCTGTATCGCGTGGTGAATATGACCGTTGATCAGGGGATCGTCATGAAAAGAAGCATGCCGAGAGCGAGAGGAAGAGCCTTTCCGATCAAGAAACGCACCAGCCATGTCGTGGTGACGATCGCCAGATTCGAACCGACCGAGAAAGCCGCGAAAGGAAAGAAAGAAACAAAAAAGGCGGAGCCGAAGGCAGAAAAGAAAGCAGCAGTAAAGAAATCAGCAACAAAAGAGAAGTCTGCATAAGAAAGACTTTATAACTTGATAAACTTTAAAAACTTTATAACTTCGTATGTCACACACTGTTCATCCATTTTCGCATCGTTTGGGAATTCTCAGAGACTGGAAATCTCGATGGTTTGCCGCGCCGGGAAAATATCAGGATTTCTTGCGTTCAGACGTTCTGCTTCGAGAATATCTTGAAAAACGCCTCCACGGACATTTTGTCAGCGGGATAGATTTCGAGAGAAATGCGAACACCTTGAAAGTTCTCATCAAGACAGGACGCCCCGGAATGATCATCGGACGAAGCGGAGAAGGCCATACCAAACTCAAAAACGATGTACTCTCGTTTGCGAAGAAAAACAAAATATCACTTTCTGAAAATCTGAAGATCGATATTGAAGAAGTGCGTTATCCTGAAACCGATGCCGCGATCGTTTGTCAGATGGTTGCCGAAGGATTGGAAAAACGCATGCCGTTCCGCCGCGTTTTAAAACAGACCGTTGAAAAGGTTATGGCAAACAAATCCAGCCAAGGAGCGAAGATCGCCATTTCCGGACGTTTGGGAGGAGCTGAAATGAGCCGTTCAGAGGTTATCAAAAGAGGCAACATCCCGCTCCAAACATTCCGCGCCGATATTGATTTTGCCAAAGAAAGAGCCAATCTGCCGTACGGAGTGATCGGTATCAAGGTTTGGATATACAAAGGAGAAATATTCGAGCAAAAAACAAAAGCACACCAGTAATTAACAGAAAACATCCCCACTTCGTCCTTCTATAAATCAGGACTGCGCGGGGCAAGCAACAAAAATATGTTAGCCTTCCCAAGAAAAGTTAAACATCGCAAATGGCAGACCGATCGCCACAATCCTAAAAAACCGCACAATGAAACTCGCGGCATTACGGTCGCTTTTGGCGCGTTCGGATTAAAGGCGCAAAGCGCCGGGCGTATTCGTTCCAATCAGATCGAAGCGGCCAGAAAAACTTTGAGCCGAACCGTTTCCAAAACCGCAAAGATATGGATCCGCGTGTTCACTGATAGACCGGTAACGCAGAAAGCAGCAGAGGTGGGAATGGGAAAAGGAAAAGGAGATCCCGTGGGATATTGTTTTCAGGTCTTGCCCGGACGCATCCTTTTTGAAGTTGACGGATGTACCGAGGCCGTCGCAAAAGAAGCGCTCCGCAAAGCCGGTGCGAAATTACCGATCAAGACGAAAGTCGTAGCTCACATCTAACAATTTTATGGCGAAAGAAATTAAAACAAAAACCGACGAAGAATTGATAAAAGAACTTTCTGAAAAGCGAACGGCTTTGAGCGGAATGAAGTTCAATATCGCCGGTTCAAAAATAAAAAACGTAAGGGAACAGCGCGGAACGAAGAAAGAAATTGCCAGAATTTTAACCGAACTAAATAAACAGAATAGAGTATAAGTACGAAGCTTTCAGCTTATAGGTTTTAGTTTATAGACAAACGATGACGGGAGAAATGTCTACAAGCTATCAGCTACAAGCTATCAGCTATAAGCTAACCAACATGGAAAAGAAAATACACAAAAAACAATTGAAGGGAGTTGTCGTTTCTGACAAAATGCAGAAGACGGTTGTCGTTTCTGTCAATCGCTTTGTGAAATTTCCGAAATACGGCAAGTATGTCCAGATAAATAAAAAATACAAAGCACACGACGAAACCAATGCCTACAAAACGGGAGACAAGGTCGTCATCGAAGAAACGAACCCGATATCAAAAGACAAAACATTTAAAGTGATA
Source organism: Minisyncoccota bacterium (assembly GCA_023229825.1). Taxonomy (GTDB): domain Bacteria; phylum Patescibacteriota; class Minisyncoccia; order Phycocordibacterales; family CAIJYI01; genus CAIJYI01. Next base: position 4,631 of record JALNYN010000035.1, on the reverse strand, counting down.
GGAAAACAAATGTAGCAACGAGGTTTTAGCTGTTAGGTTTTAGGTTTTAGCTTAAAACGACGACAGCAACGGATCCGTGAAGCTAACAGCTAAAACCTAACACCTAAAAGCTAACTAATATGATTCAACCACAAACCATAGTTAAAATATGCGACAACACCGGCGCCAAGATCGGAAGGGTATTCAAGATCCCCGGCGGCTCGAAAAAGCGCTACGCGCAGATCGGCGAGATCGTCATTTTGGCGGTGCAAGTCGCTGAGCCGAGAAAATCTGTCAAACGCAAAGATGTTTTGCAGGCCGTCGTCGTCAGACAGACCAAACCGCTTCGCCGAAAAGACGGATCGTACGTTCGTTTTGATGAAAATGCGGTGGTTATTTTGGAAAAAGGAAAGATGGAACCGAAAGGAGGTCGCGTATTCGGTCCGATACCCCGCGAGATCGCAGAACGCGGTTTTCAGAAGATCGCTTCGCTTGCGCCGGAGATCGTTTAAAACAAACAAAATTGTATGAACATAAAGAAAGATGACATGGTCGTGGTTCTCACGGGCAAAGATAAAGGAAAAAAGGGAAAAGTTCTCCGCGTTTTCCGCGAGGAAGATCGAGTGACCGTTGAAGGCGTTGCCGTCAAAAAGAAAACTCTGAAAGCAAAACGAAAAGGCAAAGCCGGACAAATTATTGAAAAAGCTACGCCGATCCATGTTTCCAACGTATCGTTGCTTGACCCAAAGTCAGGAAAGGCAACTCGCGTGGGATCGAAGATCGTGGCAAACAAGAAAGTCAGGATCAGTAAGAAAAGCGGAGTGGAAATCTAGGCGCGAGCTTTTAGCTGTTAGGTTTTAGGTGTTAGCTTAAAACGATAACAACAGCGGCGGCGTCCGTAAAGCTAAAACCTAAAACCTAAAACCTAAAAGCTAACTACAATGGAAAATATCAAAACAAAAGAAAAGAAAGCGTTCGAGGCGATGAAAGCCGAGTTCGGATACAAGAACACGATGCAGGCCCCTCGCCTCACGAAGGTTGTTGTCAGTACCGGAACCGGAAAATCGAAAGATCCGAAAAGGAACGATCTCGTCGTTGACCGCTTGACCAAGATCACCGGACAAAAGCCGTCCCTTCGCGGTGCGAAAAAATCCATCGCTTCTTTTAAGGTTCGACAAGGAGATCCTGTCGGAGTTACTGTAACTATGCGAAAGGGAAGAATGTACGGATTTCTAGATAAGCTCATTGATGTCGCCATTCCTCGAATGAAAGACTTCCGCGGACTTGAAACGAAAGCGGTTGACGAGATCGGAAACTACACCATGGGACTCCGCGAACATACGATCTTCACCGAAGCCTCCAACGAAGACCTGAAAGACGTATTCGGACTCGCGATAACGGTGGTCACGACCGCCAAAAGCGCCAAAGAAGCCAAAGCATTCCTCGACGTCCTCGGCTTCCCGTTCAAAAAAACGGAAGCGAAAAAATAATTTTTTAAAACAAAAAAGAACCTGAAAAAGCAGGTTCTTTTTTATTCTCGCTTTTTAGCGGTTCTCGTCGCCGGACGGAGGTTGTACCTCCGTCCATGACGTTTGAAATGGTATATGGAAGTTTGTTTTAACACTATGTTCTTGCTGAAATACAAACTTTCCGAACGCGGGTGCAATCCACGTCCGGCGACAACGCAGAAGATGATAAAAAAGAAAAACCCGCGAACCGTCAGTGACGGAACGCGGGATCTGTTTGGCGTACATCGTATTTAAAGAGCAAGTTTTACAGCGAATTGAGCAGTGGCGGCAAAATGGGATTTCATTGTCTCAGCGTATTCTTTTATCGCCCTCTCTTCTTCTGCTGTGAATCCTTCCGGAGTAATCCCTTGATAGCGAGAACCGACAATTTCACCCCTTTTATATAGCGCCGCCATCATAAAAGAAAGTTTTTCTGTAAGTTTACCGTAATTCAATGTTATTTCTTTATCACTGTTCATTTTCAAATCTCATCGTTGTTTATAAAAAATACCATTTATCTATCATAACAAATTTATACCATGTCGTCAAGTTTGCCATTCATCGCAAAATAGTTTAGAATATCCCCATCAAGCCCTTTCGGCTTTTTTGTTTGTACTAATTTTTATTTACTAATTTTTGTAAGAAAAGAGGTGTAAGTATTTCTACGGGATGTCGTTCGTCGTCCTGATACTGATACTTATCCCTGATACTTAACTAAACATATGGAACGTGATTATCCTTTGGAGAAAGTAAGAAATATCGGAATTATCGCGCACATCGATGCGGGCAAGACCACTTGTTCCGAGCGCGTGCTCTTTTATACGGGAGTAACGCATAAGATCGGCGAGGTGCATGAAGGAGCCGCCGTCATGGACTGGATGGAACAGGAACAGGAGCGCGGTATTACGATCACCTCCGCGGCGACCACGTGTTTTTGGACGCCGACCTACGCGAAGGGTGACGCGACAAAAAAGCATCGTTTCAATCTTATCGACACTCCCGGGCACATCGACTTTACCATTGAGGTGAAGCGTTCGCTTCGCGTGCTCGACGGCGCAGTCGTCGTTTTTGACGGCGTTGCCGGCGTTGAACCGCAGTCCGAAACCAACTGGCGATATGCTGACGATGGCAATGTTCCGCGCATGTGCCTTATCAATAAGCTGGATCGAACCGGTGCGTCTTTTGAGCGTTCCTACCAGAGCATCTTGAATCGTCTCACAAAAAACGCGGTCCGCATGCAGCTTCCGATCGGAGAAGAAGATCAGCTGAAAGGCGTTGTCGATCTGCTCACGATGAAAGGATATCATTTTGAAGGAGAGAAAGGAATAAATATAGTCGAAGTGCCGATCCCGGACAATATGAAAGCCGATGCGGAAAAATATCATAGTGAACTCGTTGAGAAGATCGTCGAGAATGACGAAGCACAGATGAATGCCTACCTGGAAGGAAACGAACCATCGATAGACGAACTCAAAAAAACACTCCGCAAAGCGACCATCGCCAATCAGATCGTTCCCGTTTTTGCCGGAAGCGCGCTCAAGAACAAAGGCATTCAGCCAGTGCTCGACGCGGTCATCGATTATCTCCCAAGCCCCCTCGATATTCCGCCTCCGCACGGCATTGATCCCAACACCGGAGAAGAGATCACCCGCGAGGTTTCCGACAAGGCGCCTCTGTCCGCTCTCGCTTTCAAAGTTGCCAGCGATCCGTACGTCGGTTCGCTCGTATTCTTCCGCGTGTATTCAGGAACGATCGAATCGGGTTCGTATTTGTACAACGCAACGAGAGGAAAGAAAGAACGTATCGGACGTATTCTCCGAATGCATGCCAACGACCGAGAGGAAGTGAAAAAAGTTTTTGCCGGAGAAATTGCCGCCGCCGTCGGACTCAAAGATACCGTCACCTCCGATACGCTCTGCGATGAAAACCACCCGATCATTCTCGAAAGAATTATCGCTCCGGAACCGGTCATCTCGATGCGTATCGAACCGAAGACAAAAGCCGACCAAGAAAAAATGGGTACGGCGCTCTCTCGGCTCGTCGCCGAAGATCCGACCTTCCGCGTGCAGACCGATCAGGAAACGATGGAAACGATCATTAAAGGAATGGGAGAACTTCACTTGGACGTTATGGTTGAGCGCATGAAGCGCGAATTCGGCGTCGAAGCGAATGTTGGAAAACCGCAAGTGGCGTATCGCGAAACCATTCTCGGAAATGCCGAAGCGGAAGGGAAGTACATCAAACAATCCGGCGGCCGCGGTCAATACGGACACGTGCGCATTCGCATCAAACCGATCGACAAAACCGTCGATGCCGAGGACTTGCCGAAAAACACGAAACGCGATAAAGACGGAACTTTCGAATTCATCAACAACATCAAAGGAGGCGTCATCCCGCAGGAATATATTCCGGCGGTCGAAAAAGGACTCCGAGAGGCGATGGATCGCGGTATTTCCGCAGGATTCCCCGTGGTGGACATTTCCTGCGAACTCTACGACGGATCGTATCACGATGTCGACTCGTCCGAAGTGGCGTTTAAGGTCGCCGCAAGCATGGCGTTCCAAGATGCCGCCAAACGCGCGCGAGCCGTCATTCTCGAACCGATCATGAAAGTCGAAGTCGTCATTCCGGAAAAATTCATGGGAGATATTACCGGACACCTTTCTTCTAAACGCGGACAGATCGAATCCATGAGCGACAAAGGAATGAACAAAGCCGTCACCGCCATGGTTCCGCTCTCGGAAATGTTCGGCTACGTTACCAATCTTCGCTCCATGACCGAAGGACGAGGCACGAGCACGATGGAATTCGCGCACTACGCGGTGGTACCGCAGAATGTGGCGACAAGCATCATCGAGTCGAGGAAATAGAGCGGGCTTTCATTTTGGGCGATCTTCGTTTTAATTTTCAAAAAATATTGCGGGGCAGTACTTTTGTACAACCCCGCAATATTTTTTGAAAATTAAAACGAATCTCACTGCGCCCTCCATAGCTTTAGCGGAGGAGGGTCCCAAAATGAAACCCCCTGGATCGTGTTTTGCCGGACTGACATTGTGAACCTATTGATATAACATAATACCGTTGGCCTCGTCCGCCAACGGTATTATTCATTTTAACCAAGAAACATATTACAATGTATCTCGG
>JALNYN010000034.1 GCA_023229825.1 Minisyncoccota bacterium | reverse complement strand
ATTTTTTGTGCAGGTCTATACCGAGATACATTGTCATATGTTTCTTGGTTAAAATGAATAATACCGTTGGCGGACGAGGCCAACGGTATTATGTTATATCAATAGGTTCACAATGTCAGTCCGAAACGTTTGTGATTCTGGATAAATTTTGTGAAAATTGAAATATGAGATATTCCAAATGGGTTGCAAATTAGACTAAAGTGTTATATAAACAGAAAGGAAAAGTTTTTAAAAAGAGGAGAGAAAAATGACCGAGGTTACTATTGAAACCGCGAGAGATCGCTTAGTTCAGCTGTTTGAAGAAAAAGAATTTTGTTATTGGCAATGCGGGGAAGATGCAGGAAGTTTCGGAGTGACGCTTTCATGGCCCGATATGAGCAAAGCGAATCTTGAAATTGCACAGATGATAGCAGTGATCGATACTTTCAATTCCGAACATCTCACCGCAGGGATCAAGCTGTTGAATTCACAGCCGACATTTTCCGCCGGCGGAGCATATGTTGTTTATTTTGAGATAAAAAGTTTGTAAAAAAATAAAGGCCCGTTTCGTTCGGGCCTTTTTGTTTGGGTTAATGAAAAGGGTTAAAATAAATTTTTTTGCATGGTGTATCAAATATCAGATCACTGTTTCTTTTAATCTTTCACAGTAATTGATATATTTTCTGTACGCGGCATTCTCTTTTTCACATGATCCGTATGTGACTATCTTTGTGGCTTCGATCTCGCAGGCTGTTAGAGCGGCTTCCTTTGCTGCGCGGAGGGTCTCCTCCAGACACTCGATCACTCTTTTTGCTTCTACGATCCGTTTAAGTTTTTCGAGTTTTGCGAGATAGAATTCGCTATCCTCGGATCCTTTCTCAAATTTTTCGTAAACGTAAGTACGGTTTGCTGAGGCTATTGCTCTTTCGAGTGTATCAATGTCTCGATCCTCCTTTATCGCGATCTCCTTCGCGTTGCGCCTTTCGTCCATACTATTATCGAACGTCATCTTGTGGACAATAGAAACGCAATACAAAGCATTTGCGAGTATTGCCAGATCCTCTTCGCTTGCAGCTCTTTTTGGCCTCATGTAGGGCAACAGCAGCATCTCTTTTTCATCTTCTCCTTTCATAATCGATTCCTTTTCAATATGTGGCTGTAAAAAATCAATTCTTGTTTACTCATTACATGTTATAACAAATCAATGAATTTGTCAAGTTATTTTGAAAATCTCGCTATTCTTCGAGATATTTTTTGTTTATTTAAAGTTCGCTTTTATTCTTCGAGATACTTCCTGCCCTTAATTCGTTCCGGCAGATAATCTTGCTCCGCATCTTTCGGGTTTTCGAATTTTGGGGTGTATTTATATCCTTTGCCATATCCGAGTTCTTTCATGAGCTTTGTCGGGGCGTTCCTGATGTGGAGCGGGACGGGGTCGCTTGGAAAATTTCGGATGTCGTTTTGTACACTGAGGTATGCGGTGTATATCGCGTTCGATTTTTTTGATTTTGCCATGTAGACAACAGCCTGCGCGAGATTGACGCTGCATTCGGGCATTCCGATAAAATGACAGGCTTGATAAGCGGCGACGGCTTGCGGAAGCGCCAGCGAATTGGCGATGCCGATATCTTCAGAAGCAAAACGAATGAGCCGCCGCGCGATGTAGAGGGGTTCTTCTCCGGATTCCAGCATTCGTCCGAGCCAGTAAATGGCAGCATTGGCATCGCCTCCGCGCATGGATTTATGGAGAGCGGAAATGACATTGTAATGTTCTTCGCCCGTTTTGTCGTAGAGCGTGCGCGAGGTCTGCAGAACTTCCTTCACGAGTTTTTTTGTGATCACCTTGGCGCTTCCGGCGCACGCTTCAAGCGTATTTAAAGCAACGCGCGCATCGCCATTCGAAAATCCCGCCATGACCGCAAGCGCATCGGCATTAACCTTAAGTTTTTTCTTTCCGAGACCGCGCTCTGTGTCGGTGATCGCGCGCTCTAAAAGTTCGGTAATATTTTCTTCCGAAAGAGCGGAGAGCGTAAAAACGCGCGATCGGGAAAGAAGTGCGGAGATAACTTCAAAACTCGGATTTTCGGTTGTGGCACCGATCAATGTGACGGTACCGTGCTCCACATGAGGTAAAAGAGCGTCTTGTTGCGCTTTGTTCCAGCGATGAATTTCGTCGATGAAAAGGATCGTCTTTTTTCCGTGAGCGCGATTTTCTTCGGCTTTTTCTATCACCATTCGCAGATCTTTCAAACCGCTTCCGACGCCGGAAAGTTCCAAAAAATCCGATCGTGTTTCCTTGGCGATGATCCGCGCGAGGGTAGTCTTTCCGGTGCCGGGCGGTCCCCAAAAAAGAAGCGAAGGCACGGTATCGCTTTTAATCGCTTTTTCGAGAAAGGTACCTTTCCCGACCAGCGACTGTTGTCCCAAAAATTCGTCCAAATGAGCAGGGCGCATGCGATCGGCAAGCGGGGATGAAGTTTTTTTGGGAATTTCCATGTTTCCATAATATCATGATTAAAAAACAGCGAAACACTTGACAACATACATTTACAGTGATTCAATTCGATCTGATGATCGCATCGTATATATTTGAAATGAGGATAAGATTATGATATCAGATTCAGTAGACATTCCATCATTGGAGGATCAAGATGTTGGTCTCTATTTTTTAGAAGAAAGGAAAGATATGCTTGATGAAGCATGCTATCCTCGCAAGGATACTATGCAGAGAATAACCCTCCATGTATCCCCGACAGATTCAGTGGAACAATAATTCAAGTAAGATACCGGCAGCTTCAGTGTTGCCGGTTTATTTAAAATTGACAAGCATACATCAAAACGATACCCTGAATGAGGATCCTTGTTTATTACAAAGAAGGAGGAGAAATGAAACTACTACAAGCGCTCTCGATGGACGAGATCGTGTATGGAAAAAGATACTTGTTCGCGGAACTTTGGTATAATCACGAATTTCGATTCAATTTAAGCACGATAGAATTTTGTGAAAAACTGCCGAAAGACTTTATCGGCGAGCGAGCCATGGTCGTGCAAAACGGAACGATCAAAGAACGATATTTGGTGAATCTCGGTCTTGAGCCGGAAAAACGGATATTTTTTCATCGAGTATTGCCGCTGACGATTGAGAACATTCGCGTTTTGGCACACCATGTGTTCGAAGAAGACGCTCTTGGTTTTTTGATGTCGTTAGGCTATTCGGAAAACGAAGCCTTGACGGAAATACGTAAAAAAAAGAACGGTCCCAAATCGCATTAACTATTCGTTAATGCAAATACTCGGATGTCTCGGCATCCAAGTATTTTTTTATAGTACTTTCGCCGTCTAATCTTACCACTGTCATATTCCCGCATATGCGGGAATATGACAGTGTTTGAAGCGTGTAAGTCGGTAGGGTAAGTGTAAGTCGGATCTTATTGTAAAAAAGTTTAATTTTGATACAATAATACCACTAATAGTTAATATACATTCATATGGGCGTAAAAGATTTTTTTGTTAAAAAACTTATTCAATCGAAGCTGAAAGGCATACCGCAGGAACAGCAGGATGCGATCATTGCACTCGTGACCGAAAACCCGGAACTTTTTGAGAAGATCGGAAAAGAGATCCAGCAAAAGACCAAAGAAGGAAAAGGAGAACAGGTCGCCGCAATGGAAGTGTTGCGAAAATATCAGGGCGAGATACAGAAAGCGATGATGAAACGCTGAAAAAGTATCAGGGAAAAGTATCAGTATCAGGAAAAAAGCTCTAGCATTCGCTAAAGCTTTTTATTTATGCGCTTTTCGTTCCTGATACTGATACTTCTCCCCGATACTGGAAAACTTTTTGTCGCGACAAAAAGTTTTCCTTTGTGGAATTTTTTTTCGTTTAGTATAATAGAAAGAACATTTACCAACTAAAGTTTTTTTCTATGTCTCTTGATAACGTACAAAAATTTAAAAAGATTTTCGTTTTTATTGTTCTTGGAGTGCTCGCCGTTTCCATCATACTTTCACTGGCGATCGGGTTCATGAAATTCCGTGCAAACGATGAAGGCATTTCATTTAATTCGTCTGCTCCGTACGGCATGATGGGGAAGACCGCATCGCGAGGAAGCATCGACGGCTATATCTCGGAAGAGGTTATGATGCCTTCGTTCGTTCCGCCCACTCCCGCTTCTGAGCCCATAGCGGATACTGATACCGCAGGAGGAAGCGCTCTCGGGGATCCGGTGATCGTTGAAAGGAAACTGATGCAGGATGGAAATTTGTCTCTTGTCGTCTCAAAAGTGGAAAAAGGCGTTGATACTTTATCGAAAGTTGCGGTGAAATTCGGCGGCCGAGTCGATTCAGTGAGCTATCAGAACGCAGACTGGAATGAAAAAAAGATGGCGACGGTCGTGCTTCGCGTACCCGCCGCGAATTTTGAAAGCGCCATGTCGGAGATCAAATCCGGGGCGCGCAAAGTAACATCCGAAAACATTTCGACTCGCGATGTGACCGAACAGTTCGTCGATATGCAGGCGCGCCTCAAAACATTAAAAACGACAGAAGAGCAGTATCTGGAGATCATGAAAAAGGCGGTGAAGATCGAAGACATTTTAAGCATTTCCCGGTACCTCTCAGATGTTCGCACGCAGATAGAACAGCTTCAAGGTCAGATGAATTATCTTTCGCGCCAGGTTGATATGTCCATAATAACGGTCTATCTTACTTCCGAGCCTGAAGTGGATCCCGGCAACGTTCTCTGGAATCCCAAAACGACCGCGCTCGATGCCATGCGAGATTTTATGCAGACAATATTTTTGTGGGGAAACATCATAATTCGATCAGTTCTTTATTATCTGCCGATACTGATCTTGCTTGGAGGCGTGGCATATCTGGCCTTTCTGTTCTATTCGAAAGTACTGCGGCCATGGTACGAGGCGAGTAGGGATCTTTTTCACTTCTAATAAGGACTTACGCACATGGCGATCTGCTTGCCAAAATCTGCGATACTCGCGTCGTCGTAAAAGGTTAGTATACGCCTTGCTCCGTTTCTCTCCGCCAGCTGGCGGATTGGCGGCGCATCTCATCCAAGTGCGTAAGTCCTATCTAAATCATTTCTTCATTCTTTTTTATTGTGGTATTATAAAGGTATAATTAACAGATCATCAAACATACATATATGACCTCACTTTGGATAATATTAGGGATCATCGCCATTATCGCTCTCTGGGCGCTTATGGCATACAACACGTTCGTTCGTCTCACTATTAATGCAAAAGAAGCATGGGCTGACATCGATGTACAGTTGAAGCGCCGTTATGATCTTATTCCCAATCTGATCAATACGGTGAAAGGCTATGCGACACACGAAAGCGCTACTTTCGAGAAAGTTACCGAAGCCAGAAGCAAGGCTATGCAGGCGGGGACACCGGCTGAAAAAGGAGAAGCGGAGAACATGCTTTCCGGCACTCTAAAAAGTCTGTTTGCCATTTCCGAAGCATATCCCGAGCTTAAAGCAAATCAGAATTTCTTGGCGCTTCAAAGCGAACTTTCCGATACGGAAAATAAAATTCAGGCTGCGCGCCGATTTTATAACGGCAATGTTCGTGATCTGAATACATCGATCGAAATGTTTCCGGGCAATATCATAGCGGGGATGTTTCCAAAATTTACAAAAAAAGAATTCTTTGAGCTTGGTGAAGCGGATCAAGCCGCAAAGCAGCCGGTAGAAGTGAAGTTTTAAACGAAAAATATACCAATATACGAATGGGTACCAATATACAAATGAATACGAATACGATACCGGAACATTCGTTGCCATTCGTATTATTCGTATAAATTCGTATATTGGTATCGCAAAGCGAAGTTCTTTACATTATAAAAAAAATATCAATATGGATAAGCAAGAAAAAATGCATCTTTCCGAGAAATCACAGGGAATTTTCCGTGAAAGCTATCATTTAGCAAAAAAGAGTTTTAGTTTGATGAGGAAGGATCATCATCTTATACTCTTTCCGATTTTATCCGGAGTGCTCACTGCCGTATTATTGGCCGGCTTCTTTGTTCTGCGCCATGTATTTCTTGGCGGCGGGGGAAGGATCTCTCCGGCGGCGATACTTTTATTGTGGTCCATCGTGGTATTTTTGTCGACTTTCATGAAACTGAGCGTGATCGCATGTTTTCGGTCGTATCTTTCAGGTAATGCGATCTCTCTGCATGAAGCGTTTCGAAAATCAGCCATGAAGATCGACCTGATCCTGAGTTGGACGATAATATCCTCATTTGTCGGCGTGTTTTTGTTGATAATGCCTTCTGAAATTTATACCACAGTGATCTCCGGTGTTTTGGGAATATATTGGTCACTTTCGACTTATTTCATTATTCCCGCTTTCAGCGAAGATGGAGCGACTTTATCGGAATCTTTCTATCACTCGCTCGAGGCGCTTAAACGCGCTTGGAAAGAAATGATGATCATCAACGTGGGATTTGAATTTTTGTTCGCTTTCGCATTCATCCTTATCGCTGCAACGCTCGGTGATTTCCTCTTTCTCTTTCCCTTGATCAGCGCTTCCGCTCCGTTCCTTTCAAGCGTTTCTTTTATCATTATTGTTTTCCTGGTATTCATATTGATAGCTTTATTTCTTTTCTCCATTCTCTATCGTATTTCATTCAATCTGGTTCTTTACCTTGCTGCCGTACCAAAACCCATCAAACGGATCTCCAAGAAAAAATAGTTTAGTCCAAAATTTTGACATGAAAAGATGGTGAAGATACTGTTTCAGCTATCTTGCGCATGTTGTTTTAACATAGTATAATAATCGACTATGGCTACTTTATACACTCTGCAAAATCTCAATACTCGCAGAACATGGTTTTTAATGACCGTGTTTTTCTGTGTGATCATTGCTCTCGGATGGGCGGCGAGCCTCTATTTTAGAAATCCGGAAATACTGTACGCATTCTTTATTTTCAGCATGGTTATGAACATCAGCAGCTACTGGTTTTCCGATAAGATCGTCCTTTCGATGTCCGGCGCGAAAGAAATATCCCGCGAAAGTTATCGCGATCTTTGGAACGTTGTTGAAAATCTTTGCATCACGACAGGTCTCCCCATGCCGAAAGTATATGTGATCGATGATCCCGCTCCGAATGCCTTTGCGACAGGACGCAATAAAGATCATGCCGCAGTGGCGGTTACTACGGGACTTCTCGGCATGATGCAGAGGAACGAGCTTGAAGGTGTGATCGCTCATGAATTATCTCATATCGGAAACAAAGATATTCTTTTACAGACCGTAGTCGTTGTGCTCGTCGGCTTCATCACTCTTCTCGCGGATTTTTTCATCCGTTCGACCTTCTGGAACAGCGGACGAGACCGCGATTCGCGCGCGGGGGCTTTGGCGCTCGTCATAGGCATCATTCTTTCGATCCTCGCTCCGATCTTCGCTCAGCTTATTCAACTCGCGATATCGCGAAAGAGAGAATTTTTGGCGGACGCCTCCGGAGCTCTGCTTACTCGCTATCCCGAAGGGCTCGCATCGGCTCTTGAAAAAATTTCAAGCTACGGCGGAGCGATGAGAACAGCCAATCGCGCTACCGCTCATCTATTTATAGCGAACCCATTCGGACCCAGAGGTTTTAAAGGCAAAGTATCGACACTCTTCATGACTCATCCGCCCGTAGAAGAAAGAATCAAAGCATTGAGGGGAATGGCGTAGTAGGGGTATCAGGAATTAGTATCAGTATCAGGGTCGAAAAAAACTCCCAAGGGAGTTTTTTTTCGTTCGACGCCCCGATACTGATACTAATCCCTGATACTCATCGCGTTATGCACTTTATTCGTTGTGCGCGGTGCGGTCTCGCGATATACTGAATATGATGCAAGTCCATCTCAAAAACAAAAAGGGGTACACGCTTCTTGAACTCATCGTGGTTATCGCGATCTTTTCGATGGTCACGTCTTCCTTGGTGATGAACTATCGCGGTTCGACAAGAGCGGTGCTTTTAAATACGCTTGCTCACAGGATCGTCTCGGAATTTCGACAGGCACAAACCTATGCGCTTGGAAATGTCGATAAAACGAGTAATTTTCTCCCATATGGCGTTTTTGCGTCGACGAACAATACAAGCTCCATCATATTTTTTGGAGACACTTCAAAAAATAAAAAGTATGAAGCGGGTGAGCTTGTCGAAACGCTAAGATTCAACACCGGAAATGTCATTACCAAGCTTTGTGTGAATATGAAAAAGGACGGCAGAGATCCATCCAATTGCACTTCCGTAACTGAACTTCACGTCACTTATACTAGGCCATATCCGGAACCAACGATCGTACCGACGCCTTCTGTTGCCGGAGCACCGTATGCCGATGCGGAGATCATAATTTCCACCGGTACAGGCATAACGAAGACCATCGTCGTGTGGATGACGGGGCAATTAGCGATCGAATAGGTCACTTAGGTAACATGAGCAAATAAATGAACATATCTCTTAAAACTCTCCGCCCGTCGGCGGACTTAAAACTAAAAGGTCGCCGCGGCTTTACGATCATTGAACTTGTCGTGGCCGTCGGGATCTTCAGCATGGTCTTTGTTTCGGTTTCCGGAGCGTTTATCTCGGTCATTGACTCCTACCAAAAAGTCACGAATACCCGTACCAATGTCGATAACCTGACCACCGCGATCGAAAGTTTAACGCGCGGTGCGAAAACCGGGACAAATTTTCACTGTTCTTCCTCTTCCGGAAATTTTGATACGCCGATGGATTGCGCGGGAGGTGGAAACTATTTTTCTTTTACCAACAAGAATATCCCGCGCCCTCCGGGAAGGGAGAACGATCCGATCGTTTACCGCTTTGTCCCTTGCGTGACGCCTCCCGCCGCCTATTGCGACAGAATACAGCGTTCCGATGACGGCGGCTCCACCTATTATCCGGTAACAGTGGCTCCTCCGGCGATCACCATTCAGTCGGTCAAATTTTACGTTATCGGCTCAGATCCTTTTCCTAACGAAGTACAGCCGCAAGCCATTATTGTTTTAAGAGGAACCGTCGGAGTGAAACCAAAGATCGTCGTGCCATTCAGTATTCAGACCACTCTCAGTCAAAGAGCTTTAGACGTTTCTGCCATGTAAACGCGTTAAATTTTTTACGAAATAAAACAATGAGAAATATTTTTCATCAAAAAATTATCAGTCTGCCGATCATTACAAAGATCAAGAAAGGTTTTATCATGGTTGAAACGATCGTCGCCGTTTCGATTATTTTGATGGTTGTTCCGGCAGTGCTCGGCATGGCAACGAAGGGTATTACGCTCGGCACATCAGCCAAAAGCCAAATGATCGCCAGCTATCTTGCGAGCGAAGGAATAGAATTCATCCGCAACAAAAGGGATTCCAATCTTTTGAGATATCAAAATGGAGTTTCCGGCGCCAAATGGGATGATGGTTTTACACCGGGCGGCGCTTCACCGATGTGTAAAAATAATCCGTGTACGATAAATCCTCTGGCAGCCCCATCCAATATAATTCAGCGATGTTCCGGCTCGCTGGCTACTCCAAGCCCGTGTTATAGACTCTATTTAGACAGCTTCGGTTTCTATTCACATGACACCGGCGGTCAAGCGACGCAATTTTACAGAGGGGTAAGTGTTATTGACGCTCCGGGCAACTCCAATGAGCATCTTGTCACCTCAACCGTCGTATGGAGCACGGCCTTTTCTCAAAAAAGCCTTACTGTAACGGATTATATAACGAATTGGACACAATAAATTTCTATGTTTCAATATCATGTAAAAAAAGTCAAAAAGAAATTTTCGAAGCCGAAGACCGGTGGCTTCTTTCTATTGTATGCTATTTTGTTTTCGACCATCATGCTCATTATAGGTATGGCGATCCTCGATATATCTTTGAAACAGCTTCAATTCTCCGGGATCGATCGGGAATCCATGCGCGCATTTTATGCAGCCGATGCCGCGATCGAATGCGCTATTTACGGAGATATGGTCAACGATGTTTTCAGTACGAGTACGCCCGGAATTCTCCTATGCAACGGCGACACCACTTCGATGGCCCCCGGTCAGCCGACCAACCCGCCTGCGTTCTCCTTTATTTTCCGCATGAATCAAACCAGCGCCAAGGAAAAAACATGCGCCAAGGTGACGGTGACACGCACGATCAATCCCGTGGACGGATCGATCGCCACAACCACCATTTCCGCACTAGGTTACAACACAGAATGTCCGCCCGGCGCCGCCACGCGTTTTCCCGTAGTGGAAAGGGGACTTAAACTGGAGTACTAACGATGTATAGGTATCTAGTATATGTATACGACGGACGACATTATTTTAAAGATAAAAAATACCCCGCGGGGTATTTTTTTTGAAGTGGTGTAAAATTGGAATTGTAAACCGTTATTTAGAAACGGCCAAGGTGTCGTATATCGCCTTCACCGCGCTCGCAATATCCGGTTCTGTGCTTCCGCTCACAACGCATACTTTCGTAAGAGATCTTTCTTGTGTTGCTTGTTGAATCAGAACAAAAAGCCACGAGTCATTTTGCTGCGATATCCATTTTTCGAACGAAACAGTATAAGAATTTTCACCATCAAAGAATTGGCGTTCTTCGCTTGAAAGTCGTGTCGTTTCTTCCATTCCTTTTCCGTCCGGCGGACAGTCAATAGTGAAACCCGCCTGCTCGGTATCTTTTTTGACAAGTGTATGTGTTCCGCCCATATAAGGCTTTTCATATACCGAACCATGCCAGCCGGGTGGCAAAGTAAAAGAAAAACCGGCAAGAGTAATGGGTGTATCGGTCGCCGTTGTCCATTCTTCCATAGGTTTTACCGCATTCGGCGGAATATATACAGGTGAGGTGCTTGAAACAGAGGTTGAAATTTTTGAACAATCGGTCGTCGTCGCAGATTGATCGCAACCCCTCTTCCGAAGCCGTTCGGTTAGTTCTGTTAATTGTTTCCCAGCAGCACGGTCAGTAAAAGTAGGAGGAATAATCTCCATCGCACAAGGAGGAAATTCTTTACCTTGAGCGCGAGATTCGGCACTCAGCCGCCCACATTCTTCATTGTGATCCAATTTTGCGTTACGATCAAAAGTATACAAAGCCACCGAACCGCCAAACAAGAGAACGGAAAACAAAAGAACGATGAGTATGAGAATGTATATTTTATTCATGATGCGGGTATTTATGGTTATGTGTTTTGCTTTTTCAGCGGGCGATCTGAACAAAAGTTCGAACATCAGATGTTTTTCCTAAAATGTTGAACCAATCTGAAAATAACAATTCCACTCAAAATTAATCCGACCATTAACACCACAGCCATCATGCCAATATCATAAATTCCGTAACAGGGAAATGAGTTCATAGGATCTTGAATACACGGAGAAAATCGATTTATGAACGCTCCAAAAAAAAGTCCCATGTTTTCCATTTGGAAAACAACCGAACACACGCCTATGCCAAACAATAACCCATATACTTTTTTGAATAAGATCATATCATGTTGGATCATCGATTGTTTTATATACTGAATTGATTTTTCTCTTCATTCTGCGAAATCGCACGACTCCGACGATTCCGGAAACGATACTGAATGCGATCAAAATATAGCTTGTTATGATCATGAGCAACTCACCTTCGAACACCCGTAGAAAGGTTATTGAAGACACGAGAAGAAATATCGAGGTGCGAAGAAAAGAAAGGAGTGTTCTTTCGTTTGCGAGCATCGTTCGATCAACCGCAAGATGATCGC
>JALNYN010000033.1 GCA_023229825.1 Minisyncoccota bacterium | reverse complement strand
TTTTCATTTTTACTTTTTCCTTTTTTGCTTACTCATACCTCAGCGCCTCGATCGGTTCCTTCTTTGCAGCCCGCCGAGCCGGAACAATACCAAAAACGAGACCAATGAACGACGAAACGCCGATGCCGAGAACAGCTCCTCGCAGAGGAAAAATAAATGTCCAGTCGATGGTTGAAAATTGGTTTATAGCCCAAGCGAAACAGAACGACACGAAGGCCCCAAACAGGACTCCTATAATTCCCCCGATCGCGGTCAGGATCACAGCCTCCGCCAAAAATTGCGAAAGAATTTCAGTCTCGGTCGCTCCGATGGCTTTGCGCAAACCGATCTCTCGCGTTCGTTCCGTGACCGATACGAGCATGATATTCATAATACCGATACCGCCGACGATGAGCGATATGGCGGCGACGGAGGCGAGGAGCACCGTGAGCGCTGTGGTAACCGTGCCGATGCGGTCGAGGAGATCGGCTGCCGTACTCACATAAAAGTCGTCTTTTTCCGGATCCGTGATATTGTGGCTGATTCGAAGCGTGGTTTTTATGTCGGACACGGTTTGTTCGAGCGGAATGCTCGGATCCGCCTGTACGATAATCTCGTTAAAATGCTTGGTCCCCAGAATGTATGTTTGCGCCGTGGTATACGGAACGAGAACCATCTCATCCATACTCATAAGCGAGGAGCCTTTGGAAGAAAGCACCCCGATAACCCGCAAATTAACACCCTTTACTTTGATCTTTTTTCCGATCGCATCGTCCGCTCCGAATAGCTGATCTTTTACTTTCGAACCAAGAACGGCAACCGTCGCCGATTGTTTGACATCATCGGCGCTCATAAAAATTCCGTCCGTCATCTCAACATTCAGTATGGACTGCATGATCTCGGTAACGCCGGTGATGGTGAACCGATACGTCTCATTCTCATAAGAACCGGTAACTCCTCCATAGACTTCGGGCATTATTGATTTAAGCCCCGGAACGTTTTCTTTGACCTTTAAAGCCTCAATATCTTTCAGCACGAGCGAATCAGAAAAAAGCTGCGCCACATCGGTCGGACTCGTCGGCTCGCGCCCCGGCTCAATAGCGATCGTTTGCGAACCGATCCCCTCTATTTCTGAAGTAATGAGATCTGATGCCCCATCGCCGAGAGACATGATCACAATGATCGAGGAGATCCCGATGACAATACCAAGAATGGTCAGCGCCGAGCGCGACTTATTAACGATAACGCTTTTCCAAGATGTGGTGATGGTGTGTTTGATGCGCATGTGAGTATTTCCGTGTCGGAGGTTATAAACAAAATTCTCTAGATAATCAAATTAAAAATTAAAATCGAAAAATGAAAAACGACAACTAAAAAGTAAAAAGTCCGCCGGGCACGATTCTTAGACTTTATTCAAACCTCAGCGCCTCTATCGGTTCCATTCTCGCCGCTCTTCGTGCGGGATAAATTCCAAAGATAAGCCCGAGCAGAACGGAAGACCCGATGCCAAGCATCGCGCCGGCGAGAGGAAACACAAAAGTCCAATTGATCCCGGCCTTATTTATGGCGAAAGCAAACAATGACGAAAGCCCCGTTCCGAGAGCAACGCCGATCAGTCCTCCGAGAGACGTCAGTAAGATCGCTTCCACAAGAAATTGCTCAAGAATGTCCCCTTCGGTCGCTCCGATGGCTTTGCGCAAACCGATCTCTCGCGTTCGTTCCGTGACTGATACAAGCATGATGTTCATAATACCGATACCGCCGACGACCAGCGAGATCGCGGCAAGAGAGCTGAGAAGAAGCGTCAAGGCAGTGGTTATCACGCTTAAGGTATCAAGCAGATCCGCGGATGTTTCAGCGAAGAAATCATCTTTGGACGGATCGGTAATGTCGTGCACGGATCGAAGCGTATTTTCGATGTCGAGAAGCGCGGGCGTGATCACCGATTCGGAAGACACTTGAACAATGATCCTATTGAAATATTTCGTGCCGAAAATATATTGTTGCGCCGTCGTATAGGGTATCAATATCGACTCATCGAAGTTCAGCAGCGAACCGCTTCCCTGCAGGGCCAGCACGCCGATGATGCGAAAATTCTTTTCTTTTATACGGAGTTTCTTCCCGATGGGATCTTCGTTCGCAAAAAGTTTTTCCTGTATTTTTTTTCCGATCACGATATTCGCGGCAAATTCTTTTACATCATCGGACGTGTAAAATGAACCTCGTTCGGTATAAAAATCGAGTATTTCCGGCATAGCCTCGGTCGCGCCAAAGATGGTAGCGCGGTATGTTTCGTTCTCATACGAGGCGGTATCTGCGCCGAGCGCCAAAGGCATGACCAGTTCCGCATCCGGGACGTTTTCTTTTTTGAGCAGCGCATCGATATCTCTTTGCTTTAAAGAATCGGTGAACATTTGGGCGGCATCCGACGGACCGCTCGGCTGGCGGCCGGGAAGGATCGCTATCGTGCGCGAACCGATACCCTGCACCTGCCCGAGGATAAGCTGTCGGGCGCCTTCTCCAAGCGACATGATAAGCATGATAGATGAAATACCGATCACGATCCCAAGAATAGTAAGAAGAGACCGCGATTTATTGATCGCAAGCGCGCGCAGCGATGTTTTTAAAATATGTTTCCAGTGCATAAACGAAGTCTATAAAGTCGAAAGTCAAAAGTAAAAAGTCAAAAGCGACAAAAGTTATTTCAATATTTTTTTCGCCGGTTGTTTTATTCTTTTTTTTGATTCCTTGATATGTTCCGGCGTTGGTAATTTTTCGGGCATGGTTCCGCCGAGATCAGAAATGGTTTTGCGTACTTTTTTACCGACGGCAAAGTGGGCCTTATTGGCTCGTTCTTGTCCTTGGATATTTTCTCGCTTCAATTTCGCTTCGGCTTGAGTAGCGCGAAAAAGATTGGCGGCGAGTTCCTCGCTTCCCATGTGGTCGAGGATCCCCTCTTTTTCTTTCAACTTCTTTTTTTGATGGATATCTTTTTGCCGCAATCCGCCATACAGCCCCATATAACCGAAATCTTGAAAATTCGCGTAATTCGTAACGCCTGCGGACTTTGCCGCGCTGGCGAGTTTCTTGTTGTGTTCGGTCATCTCACCGCGAAGAAAAACACGCTTCCGATCTTCGGCAAGCAAGTCTTGGGTTTCTTGCCGTCTTGTTTGAATGGCAAAATACGTTTGAGCTTTGGCAATTTCAACTTTTCGCGGATCGCCATTTTGAGCGATGAGATAGCAGGCGTAACGAGAAAGAGAATAATCATCTACTTCCCGCTCTGCCTCTCTTACTGTTCCTGTAGCAATTTTTATCATTTCGCTCACATGAGCGAAATGATCTTCAGCTTGTTGTCCGCTGTTTTTACATGATTCTTTCGCGCGTTCGATTGTCGGCAAGAATTTTCCATATTCTGTGTATCCGAGCAGTTTATATAAATCCCGAGCGCGCCAAAACTCCTGCCCGTTTTCATTTACTTTTTTAATTTGTTCAAAAATGTTGTTTTCCATAGAGTTCGTTGCTTCGCTACACTAAGGACAGTCCTTTTCCCGTCAGTCCGCTTCGCTCCCTTCCTCCTTAAGGACTGTCCTTAGTTCCGCTCGTCGTAAAGCTAAAACCTTCCGCCAGCGGGCGGATCCTCCCGCTGGAGGAAAAACCTAACAGCTAAAACCTCGTCCGTTATTTCTCGTATTTCGTCTTTGCCGATTTTCGGTGTTCTACGATATGATCTTTCTCTATCTCTCCGTCCAGCATGTGGATGATCCTTTGCGCATTCTCTGCGGTGTAGGTTTCGTGGGTGATGAGGATGATCGTGCGGCCGTCGCGCTCGTTCAGATCTTGCAGAATTTCCATGATCACTTGGCCCGATTTCGAATCGAGATTTCCCGTCGGCTCGTCGGCAAAAATTACCTGCGGATCGGTCACGAGAGCGCGTGCGATCGCGGCGCGCTGTTTTTCCCCGCCGGAAAGTTCAGACGGCTCGTGATCCATGCGCGCCCCAAGACCGACCGCTTTTATCGCCTCTCTCACCCGAGCGTCCCATTCGTTTTCCGGGATATCCGAATACACGAGCGGAAGCAATACATTTTGATACACGGTGGTGCGAGGAAGTAAGTTGAACGCCTGAAACACGAATCCCATTTTTTTATTGCGGATCCGAGCCACCTCCTCTTCCTCATAATCCTTTATTTGTTTTCCATCAAAGTGATACGTTCCGGAGGTTTGATTATCCAAAAAACCGAGTATGTGAAGCAGCGTGGATTTTCCGGATCCGGACGGCCCCATGATGGCGACGAATTCTCCGGCATCCACGTCAAAGGTAACGCCATGCAAAGCCACGGTAGCAGCCTCGCCTTCGGAGTATTTTTTTTTCAGATTTTTTACTTCAATGAGAGCCATGTTGCAAATTAAAAAGGAAAAATGAAAAACTAAAAACGAAAAGGTAAAAGTAAAAATTACCTCCAACAAAATTTTGTGCTAATTTTTAATTTTTAGATATCGTTTTTCCTTTTTCATTTTTAAATTTTAATTTTTACAGGTTTGTCGGGACGATCACTTTCTGCCCCTCACTCAACCCCGAAAGTATCTCCGTATTCCCGTCGCTACCGCGCAGGCCCGTTTCGACCGGAATTTCTTTTATTTTTTCGTTCTCCAAAATTTGAACGAACGTACCCGTATCCTTTCGAATAAGAACGCGCTGAGGCAAAGAGAGGACTCCGTCATGTTTTTCCGTCCTGATATCCATGTTCGCGGTCATTCCCGGTTTGATCTTCTCATTATCTTCGTTGAACTGGAATTTCATTTTGTACGTCGCCACTCCTTCGATCATCGTTTCGGACGGATCAACGAATAAAGCCGCGGCGGAAAATTTTACCGTATCTCCATACGCATCAAGCGTGACCGACGCCGTATCGCCGAGAGTGATCTTCGCAATGTCCGCCTCGGGAATGAATGCCTCAATAAGAAGTTTGTCTTTCGAAATGATCGACACAACGGAAACGCCAGGAGAAACGATCTCGCCCGCTTTCGCATCCACACTCGTAATGACTCCGCTTATAGGAGCGTAGAGAACGGTCTTTTGCAAATTCGCTTCTATGGAACTCACATTCGCTTTCGCCTGTTCAACGACTGCGACTTGCGCCTCAATAGTTTCGGGAAGGGTTGGAGCCTGTGTAAGAGCCAGATTGGAATACTGCAAGTCAACAGCAGATTTTGCGGAAGAAAGCGCATCCGTTTCCGCTTCAAGCGAAGCGAGCGCGGTATTGATAATAGTTCGCCCGGCGGATATATCGGTCTTATAGGCATCGATCTGCGCCTGAGTTGCCGAAGGAGAGGGATTCGCGTTTGTAAGAGCGCCCGCCAAGGTGTCCAAGTACGTGCGCATCATGATGAGATGCTCTTTAGCGGAGAGAACGATCGCCGGATCGTAAGCGATCTCAAGCGAGGCATTTTCAGTCTTCCATACTCCCAGCATCTTTTCGAGATCCACGCGATTTGATTCAAGATACGTTTGCGAGTAGAAATCATTCAAAGAAAAAACAAGCTGCGGACTCAAGCTCCGCGGATTCAAGAAGTAGCGATCCACTTTATTGCGTATCACGTCGTCAGTTTTAGTGTAGGCATCGGCAATGGTCGTGGCAACGCTTTTTTGCGCGTTTCGATAAGCCATCTCCGCATTCGCGAGTACGACTTTTTGAACATCAACCGTTTCCGAACGCGGTCCGTTTCGCAGCTGGTTCAAATTCGCCCGCGCCGCATCCACCTGAGCATTCGCTTGCTCCAAATTCGCACGGAGATCCGCGGTCTGCAGATCAGCAAGTAGGTCGCCCGCCATTACCGTATCGCCAACCTTCACGTACGTTTTGGAAACACGCCCTCCGGCTTGAAAAGCGAGAGAAACATCTTCCGCCGGCGTCACGCGTCCGGTCACGCTCACCTCCTGAACGAGGTCGCGCCGCGTTACCGTCGAATAAGTATAAACGGGAGGTTTAGGACGCATACTCCACGCACCCCAGCCGATCAGTCCGGCGACAATGACGAAAAAGATCGTCTTTTTTTTATGCTTCTTGAGAAATCTAAAAAAATTCATAAATTATTTATTAACTTATTCTAAATAATTATATCACGTTCTTAATGAATGCACAGTGAAAAAGTGCATAAAAAATACCCCGACCATAATGATCGGGGTGTTTAAATTCACTCGTCGTCGTAGACCGGCACTTTGACCGTGTCTATTACCATATCGCCGTCATAATGTGTAAGCGAAAACAAAACGGTGTCTCCCTCGCTCAAGTCATCAAACTTACAGTCAACGAATCGTACTTCACTGGCAAAAAAATCATACTTCAATTCGTGCGGTTTTTTATACGCATTTTCTTTTGTCCGGCTCTCTTGGATCGTCCCGGAGCAAAAATCAATTCTGTACACTTTTCCTATAGCAAAATGCATACCTCCTCCTCATGTCATTCCTCTGTTTGGACTACTGACATTTCCAATCTATCAAGGCGTTCAGCCAAATACACAGTATCATATTATTTTTATGAAGTCAAAAAAAACGCCCCGAGTTTCCCCGGGGCGCATGCACTACTTCGTCTGATTTTTCTGTTTTTTCGCATTTCCGCGTCGTTTGCTGCGTTTGCGTTTTTTCTTGTCTGCTTCGGACTTCTTTCCGTTTTCGTCGTTTGGCACTTCAGAAAATTTGTCAGGCAACAAATGAGGCAGCCATTTCGGATCGACCATGGAACACATTCTCATGTATTCTTTCGTCGTCCGCACGACTTCGAGTGCCACGAGCATGGGAGGTTTAAAACCGAACGTGCTTGATCCGGGATGAATAAAGACGGGATCGTTAACCCTGCCCGGTAACACCGGATAATAGGTATTGCTGCCGCCGTTCCTTCGATTGCCTTTTCCTTGGCGTTCTTTGCGTCGGTCGTCTTTCCCTTCTCTCTTTTCTTCCTTGGCTTTAAACAAGTTTTCAACGAGACCGAGAGCAACGGCTTTCAAAACCTTTTCAGGATTGTAAGTAGAAGATATGCTGATCTTGAACTCGGCAAGCAATTCAAGTAATTGCTTGCGGATGTCACGCATTTCGATCAACCCTTTTTCATTCATATAGTTTTCCAAGCACCACTCGGTATCGCCTTCGTGCTGCACATATTCATCCCAAATATTCAAAAACGTCAGGGCATCGGAAACTTCCGATTCAAAACGCTCATGCGCTTTATCGGCTTTTGCTTGTTCCTGTTCTTCCGGAGGACGCAACATGATATGACCGGAACTGATGGCTGAAACAATCGTCGCGATTTCGTTAACGCAACCATATTTGACGGAATTCAACAACATGTGACTCAAGACGGGTTCTAACGGCAGTTTCGCCATCATCTTGCCGTGATCGGTCAGCACTTCGTTTTTGTCCATCGCACCCATCCTCTTCAGCGATTCATAGGCTGCGGCAAACATTTTATGCGAAGGCAGATCAATAAACGGGAAATGCTCAACATCTTGAATACCGAGATAGATCATATGAAGAATAACAGCATCCAAATTCGTCCGGCAAATTTCCGGTTTCGTGAATAAGGGTAAAGCTTCATACTCTTCTTTTGTATACAAACGATGGCAAATACCACCTTGCGTACGACCCAAACGACCGGCAAATTGGTCATCGCCTGATTTTGAATGAGGTCTGGTTTGCAAACTTGAACGACCACTGCCTGGGAAAAAGTCCATTTGTTTTATTAAACCGCAATCGACACCATACTTCATCTCCGGAATGGTAACTGAGGTTTCCAAGATATTAGTCCCGATAACGATCTTTCGTTTTCCTGGATAATTCAAGAAAACCGCCGCTTGTTCGTTTAAGTCCATGTGTCCATACGCAGGCAAGATAACAACATCTTTAAGTTCTGCGAATTCTAAATGTTCAATACATGACGCGATTTCATCTCTTCCCGGCAATTTCGCCAAAATACCAGAATTTTCAAGAAAGTCACTTTCGTTTCTTTGATGAATTTCAACGATTTTTTGCGCCACCTCAAACGGAACGTTCGGAGGATTGGATTTTTCGCGGCGAGCATAATACTCTTTCTTATTCAGAAATTGTTCAAAATGCGGTACATCGCTGTAAATAATTTCAACAGGATACACGCGTCCGGGAACGGTAATGATCGGACAAACAGATTCACCGCCGAAAAAATCGGAAAACTTTTTCGTGTCAATCGTCGCGGACACAATAATGATGCGAAGTTCGGGACGACTTTTTGCAATGATTTTTAATTGTCCAAGGATATAGTCAATGTCCGTACTTCGCTCGTGGGCTTCGTCAACGATTATTACGCTGTACTCACGCAACTCAGGATCAAACAACAAATCCTGAATCAATTCGCCCACGGTCATAATGACAAGCTGGCTATCCTTTGTAATTGTGTTCCAAAACCTGACATGCCCGGCAACAATTCTTTTTTCCGAATCAACAAAATCGGACATATACGGCACAAGTGAATACGGAATAATTCGTCGTGGTTCCGTCATGCCGATTTTTCCGAAACATCCGACACCGGCTTTCAATAAATAAAACGGAAACAGGGTGGACTTTCCGGAACCGGTTTCGCCTTCCGCAACAACGAATTGGTGATGCAGTACCGTATGAATAAATTCTTCTTCGATCGCCCGAGCAGGCAAATCAGGAAAGAGGTGGAAGCGAATCGCTTCAGAGGTTTTTGTTACTGGAAAATTCATTCACATTCTCCACAAAGCAGCGTCAGTTGTTTTCACAACAGGTCCGGCTGCCTTGCGCGCGATAAACGCACTTCCCTCATTTCCGCTGGCTGGCGGAGAGAGCCAAAGAGCCGAACAGCTCGTAGCCTTTTTGTATGATGACAAAAAGGCGGAGAACCAGTCAATTGACCTCAATAATTTCAGAATGTCAAAGGACTTGGATATGATTTTACGCTAACATTTAAGATAAAAAAAGTCAAACGAAATCGATTGACAAATAATTTTTATTGTGTACTATTAACACCGGTTTGTTTGTACTTTGTCAAACCACATGTTAACTCATAAGAGGAGATTATCACATGGGATTTCTACTAGCATTAGCGTTATTTGTCGCTGTGTTTTTGTTATTACCGACTATTTTCAGAACAATAAATAGCGATGATGAAGCACGGGTGCCGAAAGTTGTGTATCTTTCGGTCGGAGTATTGTTTGCTGCATTCGTACTTTTCAATACGCTTATTATCGTTCCACCAGGACAAACATATGTCGGCGTATGGTTCGGTACCGTTCAGGAACAGACATATCCGCAGGGTATGCGTTTTGTCAACCCGATGTTATCCTTTGATTCAATGGATGTCCGTCAAAGAGACGCCGAGTTTAAAAGCGCTTCCGGGCAAGCTGTATCCGATAGCGATGTGACCGCTGTATCCAGAAATAACTTGCCAATGACCATTGATGTTACCTACCTCTACACATTAAATCAAAAATATGCGTGGTGGGTATATAAAAATATCGGCGATGATACAATTTATTATCAAAACTTGATCGTCCGGGCGGCAAAGACTGCGACAAGAAACGCAACTGCGGAATTCACTGACGAGCAAGCGATGACTTCCAAACGGGTAGAGCTTTCCGACAAAATGGCGAAAGATTTTGAGGCAACTCTTGTTCAAAATATGGAAGAACGCGGATTGCCAAAAGCGGATGCAGAACAAGTATTTACCGTACTGCCCGTCATGCTTTCAAAAATACTTCCTCCTGAAGCGGTGATCACAGCGATCTCGAACAAGGCGGCGGCATTGCAAGATCTTGAACGGCAACAAACTCTTACCTCTATCGCTCAGGAAGTGGCAAACCGACGCGCGAAAGAAGGCTCTGGTGTACAAAAACTTTTTGCTGAATTACCAAAAGATGTGAAACCTGAGCAAATCGCCATAGTGCTTCGCGCATTGGCTGAAAAAACTCGTGCTGATGCTGAATTGAAAGCGGTTGAATCAGGAAAGGTCAGCTCAATGATCATAAGCGGCGGCAATAACCCCGTTGCAGTAACTCCAACACAATAACCGGATTTAAAACAAATCCATTTACACAAAGCGGTCGTAACGACCGCTTTTTTTGTAAATACTATAATGTTATCGTAGCATTTTTTACCGAATACTCCCCTATTTCAGAACGCCGAAGGTCGGTAAGCATGGCGGGAACGCCGAGACGATTTCCGAGTTCTTCGCCGAGCGTGCGAATATACGAACCGCTTGAAACCCGCATTTCGACACAGAGAATAATATTGTCATAACCGCCGATGTCGCCGGACTGGGGTTGCCACCGCAGCGTGCGGGGTCCCGCTTGCGAGCGGGATACCCCTGTCCGAAACGTTTCGCCATTGCCACATTCCGTGTCCTCTCCAAACATCCGAA
Source organism: Minisyncoccota bacterium (assembly GCA_023229825.1). Lineage (GTDB taxonomy): Bacteria > Patescibacteriota > Minisyncoccia > Phycocordibacterales > CAIJYI01 > CAIJYI01. The sequence goes on along the minus strand of JALNYN010000033.1, from coordinate 1,432 downwards.
CGGAGGTACAACCTCCGTCCGGCGATGATCCGCGTTTTATTTCAAGAAGTTTTGCTGAAATAACTTCCATTTCTTTTACCGGCGGAACAGCATTCATCTCTTTTTCCGTCAGTGTCTTCCCTGCCTCTATTTTTCTTGCGATCGAGTAGAGCGGACGTCCTCCGACTTTTATAGCTGAATACATAGGAACGGCAAGCGAGTGTTTTCCTGAAAAATTTTCGACCGTTTCACGGATCTTTTCATCAGTAATTCCCTCTATCGATCTTTCTTCGATTATCTTCCCTTCCATATCACCTGTTTCAGATTTCTTTCCAAGCAGAATATCCGCAACATACGTTTTCGGCAACTTTAAAAATTCCGACATCTTTTTCGTGCCGTCATTCACCCCGATTATCATAAGCCCCGAAGCCAAAGGATCAAGCGTCCCCGCATGCCCCATTTTTCGGATACCCAATTTTTTGCGCAAAATGCGGATGACATCGAAGGAGGTGATTCCTTTTGGTTTGTCTACCAATAAGATGTTTTCAGGTAATGTATTCATTGTTTTGTCTCACATGAAAATAGAGAATCGAAAATAGAAAATAGAAAGATCTCTCAGCTTTCCATTTTTCAATTTTCCATTCTCTATTTTCTATTCTCTTTAGTTATATGCTAAAATTTCCTATCGAGTATAACGCTTCTTCCTCCTCTTCTTCTTTTCTCAATTCTTCCGGGGATTTGTCGTTCATGGCAAGCACGGCTTCTTCCAATGCTTCCTCTAGCGTCGCAGCTCCCGGATTTTCCTTTTCCGCACGCTCTTTTTCAAGATCGGAAACCGCTTCAAGAACGGTCACTTCCACATGAGGCGTTTCAATGACGGGCGTATTTTGTTGGCTTTGAATGAATTTGTCCATGAGTTCCGTTCCGCTTCTCGCTTTCGTCGCCTGCATCAGATCCAAAATTCCTCGCAGGTCTTCGTTCGAGAAAAAGTCAACGACCATTTTTCCGCCCTGATCTTTCTTTTCAATGCGAACACGCGTACCGAAACGCTCCGTGAATTTTTCTTCAAGTGCGGCGATCTCGGGGTCTTGGAAATATTCTTTTTTGCGGACGCGATCATACGCGATGCGTCGTGCGATACCTTCCGTTTCGCGAACGGTCAGTTTCTTGTACATTACTTCTTTGAAAAGCACGATTTGTTCTTCCGGCCGGTCGGCAAGCATGAGGATCGGACGGGAATGACCTTCTGAAATTTTTCCGGTCGCGATGGCATCCAAGATATCCTGCGGGAGCGAGAGCAATCGGATGGTATTGGAAACATATTCACGGCTTCGCCCAACGCGCTTGCCTATTTCGTTGTGCTTCAAATTAAATTCACTTGCGAGCTGTCCGAACGCGCGTGCGCGATCGACAGGATTCAGATCTTCGCGCTGCAGATTTTCGATAATGGCGA
>JALNYN010000007.1 GCA_023229825.1 Minisyncoccota bacterium | reverse complement strand
AACCGACTATCCGGAAATTTCCGAGTGTGATATCAATCCGCTTTTCGTATCTCCGAAAGATATAATCGCGCTTGATGCGCGCATTGAACTTCATCCCGAAGGAACATGCAGCGTACCCGCGATACGGCCGTATCCTCACGAGTATGTGACGGAGATCAAGAAACCATGGGGTCCGCTTTCTGTCTTCATCCGGCCCATTATGCCCGAAGATCAGGCACTCATCAGACATCCCGAGATATCTCACAAAGATGCTTCGCGGTTATGTAATGTCGACTATGATGGAGAAATGACTTTCGTCGCCGTCACCTCAGATTTCATCTTGGGAATTCTGGAAGTGAAGAGAAAGGAGAATGGAGATTATTACGGAAAGCAAACTCTCTTCGTAAAAGATCCTGACGTTATTGCGTTCACGCAAAAACACCTGACCGAAGCGATGATAGATTACCTCTCCGATGAATATGGCAGATAATTTGAACTGTCTGTAAAACAAACCCAGCCCCGAAAAATCGGGGCTGTTTTTATGTGTCTTCTGTTTATTGATTAGCGGTGGCGCGTTTCATTCGGTTTCGATCGTTTTCGGTCAGTCCTTGTTTTCTGAGACGCACATTTTTCGGGGTAATTTCCAAATACTCATCTTCTGCCATGACCTCGAGTCCGCGCTCGATATCCAAGCGGTACGGCGGAGTGAGAACGATCGCTTCATCGTTGCCCGATGAGCGTACATTGGTGAGATTTTTTCCTTTCACGGGATTTACGATCATATCGTCGCCTTTCGATGCATTGCCGATAACCATGCCTTCGTAGACCTCCGTTCCCGGATCGATATATAAAGTTCCGCGTTCCTGAAAATTCCAGAGCGCATAACCGGCGACCTTTCCGGTGATCATGGAAACCTGAGAACCGACGTTGCGGCGTTTTATTTCTCCCGCCCACGGACGGAATCCGATAACGCGGCTGGCCATAATGCCGAGACCCTTCGTGTCGGTAATAAATTGATTGCGATAGCCGAGGAGTCCGCGTGTCGGGCCTTCAAAGGTGATGCGGGAAATATTCTCGTGCTGTTTCATTGCGGTGATGATCGCGGCGCGGTTGCCAAGTTTTTCAATAACCACACCTTGATACACGACCGGCACGTCTACCGTCACTTCCTCAAACGGCTCGCTCTTCACCCCGTCGATATCTTTTATGATGACTTGCGGCTGAGAAACCTGCACTTCGTATCCTTCGCGGCGCATATTTTCGAGCAAAATGGAAACATGAAGCTCGCCGCGACCGTACACGCGGATGCTTTCTATCTGAGTAAAATCGATCTTGAGTCCGACATTCACTTCGAGTTCGCGTTCTAATCGCTCGCGTATCTGACGCGAGGTAACGAACTTTCCTTCTCTTCCCGCGAACGGAGAATTATTTACTAAAAGATTGATAGAGATCGTCGGCTCGTCCACCTTGATGGCGGGCAACGGTTCGGTATCGGGTGACATGCAGACCGTTTCGCCGATATAAATTTCAGGAAGTCCCGCCATGAGCACGATATCACCGGCTTCGGCCATTTGTATTTCTTCCCTGCCAACACCTCTGAAAGAAAATAGTTTCGTCACTTTTCCGCTGTGGGTGTGGCCTTCGACATCCTTCGCCTGAACGATATCGCCGGATTTTATCACGCCTTCGTAAATGCGCATGATCGCAAGTCGTCCCATGTAATTGTCGTAGCCGAGGTTGAACGGCTGAGCGCGAAGCGGAAGCGAAGTGTCAGCATTCGCGGGGGGGACGACGCGTAAAATGGTATCGAGAAGCGGAGTGAGATCGTTCGATTCATCCTCCAATTTCATCTTGGCTATGCCGTCGCGGCCGATCGCGTACACTACCGTAAAATCGCATTGCTCGTTGGTCGCGCCAAGTTCCATGAAAAGTTCGAGTACGTCTTCCTCGCATTTGTCGGGATCGGCGGCAGGCTTGTCTATTTTATTGATGACAACGATCGGCTTCAATCCAAGCTCCAAAGATTTTTTGAGCACAAACCGAGTCTGAGGCATCGGGCCTTCTTGAGCATCCACTACCAAAAGTACGGAATCGATGCTGCGAAGCACTCGCTCAACTTCCGAACCAAAGTCGGCATGCCCGGGTGTATCGACGATATTGATCTTCGTATCCTTGTAATACGTCGCGGTATTTTTGGAATATATCGTAATGCCGCGCTCTTGTTCGAGTGCGTTCGAGTCCATGCTTTCCCCCTCCTGGAACATCCCGGTCTGACGCATAATAGCGTCGGTCAGTTTGGTCTTGCCGTGGTCCACGTGGGCGATGATTGCGATGTTTCTTATTTCCATAAAAAATTTATATACCAATATACTAATGTGTACCAATATACGAATGGCAACGAATGCGCCGTTTCCGGATTCGTATTCATTCGTATATTTGTACCAATTCGTATATTGGTATTTATTCGTATCTAAAAAAATCCCGTGCTGGGAAATGTAGAAATACAATACCACAAAACTGAAAAAAAAGAAAGTGATTCGAGTGATTCAGCGCTTTGTTCTTCAATTCGAGATGATGGATTGGGATGAGTTATGGTTATTTCGCATATGCGAAATAACCATAACTCATCCCGACATAAAGTCTCGGGCATATGAACGGTTCAAAAAAGACGGAGCTATTATGCCCCGCCTTTGTGTTTTTAACTCCGTTTTATTCTTCTTCCAATGATGAAAAATAATTTTTACTTGATGAATGATTTTTGTGATGCGAACGCCGGCGGACGAGGCAGCTTTGCTCGAGACATCCGATGTTTATGATCGCCATCATGGACGGCAAGCATCCATACGAGAACCACGGTTTCAAAAAAAATTTTTCTTTCACGAACATAACGGAACACGATTACCATGTCGTTTATCACCTTTTTAGGTTAATGTTAAAAAACAATGTTGTCACTTTCCTCGCTGCACCGGATGCCGGCGATGGAGAACTTTTACCGATCTCGCTTTTGAGCCTTTTTTACAAGACCTGCTTTTATATGACTTTTGCCAATCACACTCCGCGTATACCACGATCGTTTGCGGAAATTTGAAATATCCATCTCTATCCATCCTTGGTTCCGGATCGCGCTCGATAAAAATCTTTCTGTATCTTTTTTTCATTCTCTGGACCTCGTTTGGTTTTTGGTTAGTGAGATTATTTGACCAAGTTCAATTATACATCACTATAAAGATTATGTCAACACAAAAAAACAGCCGCATTTTATTGAGGCTGTTTCCAAGATATTTTTATTGGGCGGGGATAGCTTCTTTATTCTGAATGATCACCGGAAGCGGCTCGTTGGTTTTGTAGATCTCCGGATCTATCGTTCTTTCAAAACAGGTGCGTCCGGGACTGTGAGACCAGTTTTCGACGGCGGCGGGTTTTCCGGATTTTACCATTTCCGGTACGGAGACGGGATACGCTCTGTCAGGAGCGCCGGTATCTACGCTTTTCGCGCCGAAGGTTGCGCACAGTTCAAAAACGAGCGGACTCTTCACGGTATATTCGTACTCCGCCCTCGTATCGGGATCGGTCGGCGGTATAAAGCCGCTAACGTTGTCGGTCATATCCGAGAGCTTCGCCGGCAAAACATCTTTTTGCTGCCAATAGGAAATAATTTGGTATTGAATATTTTGGAGATCGGAAACGCGCTGATCGTCGAAACGAACCGACCTCTGATGTGCCGGCGAACCGACGAGGAAGAAACTCAATATTACGCTTCCCAAAACAACGAGTCCGGTACCATAGGCCAGATATTTCGGGATATTGCTTTCTGTGCCGACCGTGCGCCGAGCATCCCAAAGATAATATCCGAACGTTACGGCCGCAACCGCAAAAACCACCGCTATTTTCAGGAAGAAATTCATCGTGAGTTCGCCGGACAGGAAATTGTAGACCAATAGAATGATCTCAACGATGATGGCGATCGCCGCGACAAAAAGAGTAAGATAGACGAGCCACTTTCGAACGCGCAATTCCCTTTTTTCAGGAACGGCTTTGATCTCTTTTTCAAGCAGCCAGGAAGTGAGCAGATACACGGGGAAAACGACGATGAGCGTCGAAGTGCCGACAAGAATGCCGTCGAGGATCGAACGGTAATAATAATTCAATTTGTCGGGAAACCATAAGTTCACGTAATCGAACCAGAGCGATGAGAACATGAATGTGCTCACATACAATGTGCCGATCATAAGAAGATGAAGAAAAACATCTTTGGGAGAAGATTTCAGTCTTCCCTCTTCGTTTTTTGATTCTGCCATAAAAAAAATTATTATCCCGATTATTATTAAAATGATTATTGGTAAGATCATAAATACGTTATATATTATACCACAAATATCCTAAATTTCTCTCTTCCGTGAAAAACTTTCGACTTCGCCGTGGATCGTCCGCGGTCTGCTTTGATGGAGGTCTATCGGGATAAGTTCATAGGTCACGTCCTTCTTTCCTATGGTCATTTTTATCGCAAGTCCGTTTTGCGTTCCTTCTGAAAAATATTGGTCAAAAATAAAATTGCCGAGAGAATAGAAGATGGCCTTTCCGTGGTACGTCTCATGTTCTTCTACGACGTGAGGATGGTGACCGATCACAACATCCGCTCCTGCATCTATTATAGTATGAGCGAGCGCTTTCTGACGGGAATTTGATGAGGTGGCATATTCGTCGCCGAAATGAATGGCAACGACCAGAAACTCGTTATCTTTTTTTGTGTTGCGCACATCCGACGCGACCGTATCGGAAGAAAGCGGCGCAAAAGTGTCATTGAAGCCCATGAACCGAACCCTTATTCCATTTTGTTCAACCACATGAGATGAAGATGAACCAACGGAAGCAACGCCGATCTCGTTCAGAAAAGAAGCCGTTTCAGAATATCCTTTCTCTCCAAAATCGCTTGAATGATTATTCGCAAGAGTAACAACGTTTATCCCCGCATTTCGCATGGCTTCCGCCGCTTTCGGAGCGACTGAAAATTGATAGCCGTATATCGGCGTTTGAGTATGAACTTTCGGGATCGAGCCCTCAAAATTTCCAAACCCGATGTCAGCGCCGGAAAAAATCTCAGAGCTCAAAGCGAACGCGTAATTCCAATCATTATTGCGGATCGACAATTCTTCAACAAAACGCCCAAGCATGATATCGCCGACGGCGACAGCCGTAACCACCTCGTTTTCAGCGGTTACCGTTTTTTGCACCGAAGTTTGATATAAATATGCAGGTGAAAGAGCGTCGTTAGTTTTTACAAGAAAAAAAGAGAGAACAAAAAAAATAGAGATACTGATAACGTATTTCATAAAAATAATTTCTAATATCCAATTTCAAATTTCCAATAAAATGTCTAATGTCTGAATGTCAAAACCGTTCATTAGAAATTAGATATTAGTAATTAGAAATTTACGGCTGTAATATATCCTCCGTTCTTCCGTCGACGGAAATTATTACGCTCTTGACCGTAGAAAATTGTTTCAGCGTTTTTTCGATCTGTGCGCGGATATTGGTAACGCGGCACGAGCCTCCGACCGCCCTCTCGATATCATCGGAAAGATCTATTTTAGCCGCGCCGTTTGAGATCGTGAGTTTCTGGATCTTCACGCCGGGATTGATCGATGTAAAATATCCTTCTTTTTTTTCTTCGTCCATTGCTCCCTTCAAAAGTTCGAGTACCGCACCGTTCGCGACCGCGGTCGTTTTCGTTATGTAGCGAGTAACGGGAAAGACCAAAGAACAATCATCATTGCTTCCCTTTTCCGTATTTCCAAAATATGCGGCTACCGGCATGGTCTCGGCACCAAAAATGATCGGCATGCGAAATTCCGCATCATGTTCGGGCAGTCCGGAGGGGTTGTCTTTCTGGAAGATCAACTCGCCCTTTTCTCCCTCTTTCGTGGAGAATGCGATGGTCGTCGAGAACGGTACGAATTTTTCTGTCATCCAATCAGACTCAGCCTGTGCAATGCCCTGTCCGACAATCTTGCCGCTCGCATCAACGATCTTCACCGGAAATGATGCTTCAAAATACCACGTCCCTTTGGCAAAGCCTTTAACAGTCAAAGGGCTTTGAATTTTTGCACCGGCTTTGGGATCGGTAACATTGACCAAATCGGACACGTTCGCAAGAGGCGGCAATTTGGATGGATCGTTTCCCGTTTCCATTTTTTCGGGATCTGAAGGGGCGAGCGCTTTATCAAAATTTCCATACAAGACCGTAAAAGCGGCGCCCAAAGCCAACATTATCGCAAATACATATATATATTGTTTTTTCATACCCCAATAATAGCAGAAGGCGAAATTATTGACAATAATGCCGGACTAAGGTACTTTTAGCCCAGAATTGAAATTTTGACATCTTTAAATCGGAGTTATAAATGAAATATTATCTCGCAACCGCACGGAATTTTGTTCTCGTGGCACTCGCCACTACCGCTTTACTGTTTTTCATTCACACATTGGAGCCGCGAACTCAACCGATCAATGCGCCGGCCATTGCGGAATGGCAGCAAACCGAGCACGTGCGTCAATTGATGTCGCCCATCACATTCGATCTGAAAATGAACGTGTACGCCGCAGAAAAGGATGCTGTGTCACAAAAAGAAAAAACATGGATCTGTGCGTCCGGTGCGGGGACCGTTTTCGCACATAAAAAGATCGGACATTTCTTAACAAACCATCATGTCATAGACCCTGAATACGTAAAAACAGGCTGTCTATATAATTTGGCGAAAGAAAGAAACGTTCCGATATCTTCTTTGTCCCGAGTACAATTCAGGGTCGAATATTTTCTGACGAATGCCGACAAAGTTGTTTTCCCCGTACACGTTGTCCATTCTTTCCCAGAGATCGATGTGGCGGTGCTCAACGCGGAGAAAAATATTCTCACTGCTCCTATTTACAAAAACTGGAAAAGTGTTGATTTCCGAACCGGTTCGCCGAAGATCGTCGACGGTAAGATCGTCCTCGGAAAAGGTCCGATGGTACTTCCCGATGAGCCGGTGGCAACCATGGGCAGTCCTCTTTACCTTCCGTTCACGATCATAAAAGGCACGCTTGGAAACAATACTTTTTCCAGCCGATCAGGAATCCCTCTCATTCATTTCATCGCGCCGATCAACTCAGGAAACTCGGGCGGTCCGCTCATTTCGCTGCTTGACTTCAAAGTCATAGGGATGACGACCATGTCAAAAGCCGATTATGAGGGCAACGATCGATCGCTGCAATCCGGAGCCGTTCCTTTTTGGGAAATTCAAAAAGCGCTGAGAAGCGTCGGTCTTGAATGACAGATACGCAAATCCCCCGCCTCGAATATTCGAGATGGGGGATTTTTTTTATTTTGATCGGAATTATAGTCCTTCCAGTTTCGATTCAATGTCAGCGATCTGTATGGATAATTTTTCCAACATCGCTTTGATCTCGGCTATTTGTCTTCGGAGTACGTCGGCATTTATTGATGAGCCTCCCTTAACGGCAAAAACACTGTCGCTCGTATCGCTGGCAAAAGAAGACGCGATCATCGGAGCGGCGCATATCGGCCGCACAGAGGAAGCCGCAGATGCGGTACCCGTTTTCATCATCTGCATATCGTTCGCGTACATACACGGAACATTATTTCCAATACTGACTTTTACGCGATAATCCGAAGCCTCGGCAATATTTTTCGGTACTTTCCACGAATACTGCGATTCATATAAATTCACGGAGCCGATGTGATATGAGTACGACGGATCCGCATCGCGTACGAGATCAATGGAAGCATAATTAAAGAACGGCGGAGGCATGGCTATCGATGATCCGGGTTTAACCATCGTTGTCGTTCCGCCGGAAGCGGTGCCGGTCGCGGAAGCGGCTGAGGTTCCGCTCATCATGATCGTCGGTCGATCCGGCATGGGAATCGGCGTCGGCGGAACAGTCGTCGATATCGGGCTCACCGTACTTTTCCAAAGTATCTGCTGTACGCTTCCCGCCGTCCATGATTCGCCTCCGTTCGGAGCGATAACAGTAATGCTTACCTTAGTCGTATAAGGATTCGGATACATGACCGATTGAGTCGCGCTGTCAACGATCCCTGTTTGAGGAAGTCCGTATTTCTCCTGAAGTTTTTTCACAGCAGCCTCCGTTGCCGCTCCGTAATATCCGGTTACCAATCCCGCAGGATATATCGCCGGACTGGTTTTGAGCATCGTCTGCAAGGTGGAAACATCGGCATTCGAAACGCCTTTTTGAAGCGTCGTACTAAAGATCGCGGAACTCGGTGCTGTCTTGGCAGGCATCATAGTCGAGATCTTCGGCGATACCGCCGTTGTCGTTTCCGTCGCTCCGGCAAGGACCGGTAGGACAAGGAGCAAAACAGACCCAAGAATTATATGCTGTTTCATAAGTTAAATAATTTTGTTATTGATTAAACCTTTCCTTTCTATTATACTTCCTCTTACATCAAAGCAAAAGAGATCACGTAACTTACCTATAAATAAGAGAGTTATATCCTCTATGAAAAACACTAAAAAGCCCACGATCGGGTTTATCGGGCAAGGATGGATCGGCAAGAATTATGCGGACAATTTCGAGGAGCGCGGCTATAAGGTCGTCCGATACGCCAAGGAAGAACCCTATACGAAAAACAAAGATAAGATCGCGAAGTGCGATATCGTCTTTATCGCTGTTCCGACCCCAAGCACTCCGAAAGGGTTTGACGACTCCATTTTGCGCAAAGTTCTTCCGCTCGTCGGGAAGGGAAAAATTGTCGTTTTGAAATCCACACTCCTTCCGGGCACGACCGCAAAGCTGCAAAAAAAGTTTCCGGATATTATATTAATGCACTCCCCGGAATTCCTGCGCGAAGTTTCCGCAAAGTTCGACACGGCGAATCCCGACCGCAACATCGTCGGCATTCCGGTCGATAATAAAAAATATCGGACGGCTGCGGAAAAAGCGCTCAGTGTGATGCCGAAAGCGCCGTTTGAAAAGGTGTGCACCGCCGAGGAAGCCGAACTGGTAAAATACGGAGGCAATTGCTGGCTGTATGTGAAAGTCGTTTTCGTGAATATGCTCCACGATCTCTCGCAGCAAATTCCGAATGTGAAATACGAAACCGTGCGCGATGCAATGAAAGCGGACCCAAGGATCGGAGATTCCCACCTTGACCCGGTCCACAAAAGCGGCCGCGGCGCGGGCGGACACTGTTTCATCAAAGACTTCGCCGCCTTCGCAAATCTGTACGAAAAATTACTCGACGATCCGCGAGGAACGGAAGCGCTTCGATCTTTTGAAAAGAAAAATAATCATCTTCTCAAAACCAGCGGAAAAGATCTTGATCTGTTGCGCGGAGTATATGGGGACGATATTTAAAGTCGGGCATCCCTTTTTCTACCACTCGGCGTCTTTTTTCCATTTCGCTTCTTGATCCTTAATGTCGGCCGGCATGTAGCTTTCCGTACCAGAATCTCCCACTCTTAGCCGGACAATATACAGCCGGCGATTTTCATTATCAAAATAAATGCTCTCACCGCCGTCTCCGGTCTTTGGTCCGGTTATAACGGCGGGAGTAAATCCGAGAAGCGGAGAAATTTTTGTCGAAAGAATGTTGATCGATCCAATATAATTTTTACTGAACTTGCCGCCCTTTCTGCCAACGTAGTAGTTGCCCCCAAATATGACGGCGTCTATCGTTCCGGGGAGGCATTGTTTTTTCAATTCAGCTATCTGCCCTTCGAGATCTTTAAAAAACGCATCAGTATTTTGCTCCGACAAAAAATACTTCGGATCCTGGTGGCTTAAAAAAGAAATATTCTTTCCCGTTTCTTTATCCACGCCCGAAACCGCTATTCCTGTGCAATCTCTGTATGACCGCGATATTTTATCTTTGTCGTTTACGGGTGAAATAACGTAAGAGTCCTCGCTGGGATTTTTGTAATTCCTGTTGGTCAGATTTTCGGGGCTGTCAAAATAATTAACATCGTCGAGTGTTGTATCGTTCTCCGGACCTTTAAATATTTTTCTGACAATACTGTCTTCTTCCTGATAAAACTCGCTTAACGTTCCCACCCCGGCAATTATCGGGCGAACACCCTCGTTCAAATGTTCGGACTTCAGCGTATTCAACTCCGCCCCCAAACCGTTTTCGGGCCGTTCGTTTTCGACAGGAGGAAAAAATTGTTCGTTCATGCCCCATATTATATCAAATGACCCGCAAAGAATACAATAAAACATATCCCTCCAGTTCGTTGCATTTCGGGAGTTTTTTTGCTATTATCAAAAAGTGCCAAAAAGCACAAAGAGCTACACAACATTCCGCGGTAGCTCAGCGGTAGAGCAATCGGCTGTGGACACGTAATAAGTTTTTCTATGGTATACTACGATGTATATGCCAGAAACAAGAACTTATGCCGATCGTGCAGAGTATTTGAAAAAGGCTGTTTCTGAACGCCGTAAAAAGCTTCGAGAAATGGCACGCAAATATAAAGGTGATAAGTGTGCAATCTGCGGTTACGATAAATGCCCTCGGGCATTGAGTTTTCATCACCGAGATCCAAAGAAAAAAGATTTTGGGTTGTCGGCTAGAGGGCTCACGAAATCGTGGGAAAAAATTCAAAAGGAGATCGCGAAATGCGTTCTCTTGTGCGCAAACTGTCACATGGAAGTGCACGATGGTCTCACGCAGCTTCCTAAGGAAACTTAGGTTGAAAAATGAGGTGAATTGCTGGAAACCCCGAGAGTAATTGAGGGGCAATCAGCAGCCAAGTCCTGTGAAGCTTTAGCGAAGCAGGAAAGGTTCAGAGACTATCCCGCAAGGGAGTAGGCCTGGAATATTTTAAAAAACATTTCAGCCCGAAGCGCCCCACTCCTAAACTTGTCGCAAGACAAACAAGGAGATGATATAGTCCACCCCTAGTGGTAACACAAGGACAAGTGTAACCGATTGGTCGTAGGTTCGAATCCTACCCGCGGAGCAATACAAAAAAGACACTTTATATAAAGTGTCTTTTTTGTATTGCTCCGCGAGCGAGACAACTGCTTGTCTCGCGCGGTAGGATTCGAAAACCTTCTCCGCTATTTGTGAGGATAGCAATCCGAACAAATCGGAAAGGTGTACTGCTCCAGTAAGGAGAGAAATTCCTACCTGCGGAGCCAAACAAAATACCCTTTTTATAGGGGTATTTTTGTACTACCTTTTGCGAAGCTCGGAGCGCAACTTGACTTACTTTATATTTAATGATATAAACAAGTGTGGAGTGCCTATAAAAAAATATTTGCACCATAGACTTTGAAAGGAGAAAAATAGAATGAATAACATAGAAAAAGAGAACGAAACAACAAATCTTCTACCGAAAACAATAGAAGAACTTTTGAAAGACCGCGACCATCTGAAAGAATATCTTGAAGGGTCAGGAATTTCATATATCGCCATTGGATTAGTCAAGACGGAGATCGTGGGACTTGGTGTATTGACCCAGAACAACGCGGCCAAAATTCCAAAAGAATGGGCCGGGCTTCCGGTTACCACTCTAATCAATCAGATATCTCTAAAGCAACTTAACAAACGAATAAAGCGGATATTCGGAGGCACAGAAGTCATTGGAAGTGAGATTGAACAAATCAAAAAACCCAAGATCATTTTCTTGTCCTAAATAGACACATAATTGTTCTGCCGAGTGAGGTTGTAAACCCTCCCTCGGCTTTTTCTTTTTTATTCCTCTATTATCGCTTGCCGAACATCGTCCCAGGCTCGGAACAGTCAAAAATACCCTTATTTATAGGGGTAATTTTTGTACTATCTTTTAGAAATATCGAACCTAATTGAAAGATGTGGTCACCTCATTCCTTTGTTCCCTTCTCATTCACCGGAAAGATCGGTACTGACAGTAAGAGCGCCAACATTCGACATCAATGATTTTGCCGAAGCGGAAAATGCTTCACTCGCGGGTGTTCCCTCAACGAGTTTAAAAAGAATTCCGGCGGGATTTGCTTGCGGGTCATACCCGCCCGCATAATTTGTCGCCGTGACAGAAAGAACGTTTTGCCCGAGAACAAAATTACTTGCCGGAACAACGTATACTCCTTCGGTTGAGGCGGAGTAACTGTTACCGGACGATACGGGGATGTTGTTTCCATTTAGACGGACGGTCGCGCTATCGTCTACGGCAAAATACAAAGTGGAAGTAGAGACGGGATTGTTTACTGTAAATGTTTTTTCAAAAGTGAAGATTTCGGCAACCGTTGGATCAGTTGGACCGTCAGTTGCCCATATCCATTTTGAACCATCGAACGTGCCGTCGTTTCGAAGCGGGTCGTGTCCTCCGTCGAGGTCGGCGGACCATGACGGATGAATAAAAGAAAGGGGGACGGCGGGTGATGTTCCTACCATGGTGGTCGCATCGCTGACGGCAATGACGGAAGGTGCGCAATTGAGTCCGACTTCCGAATCGCAGACGGCGCGGTAGGCGTTTAAACGACAGCCGGTTTTTAACGTGTCGTTTGGGTTTAAATAACAACCCACGCCGAGACGCTTGTCAGTTTCCCCTGTTTGTATCGGGTCGGCGGTGCGAATGAGGATTTGTTTGATTTGCGCGGGGGTGAGCGAGGGTTTGATTGCTTTTAAAAGTCCCGCGACACCGGTGACGAGAGGGGCGGAGGCGGAGGTGCCGGAGAAATTGGTATCATAATTTTTTATTCCTGGAACCTCTGTTGGATAATCACCTTTTCCTCTCGGTGATGGAGAGTAAAGACCTAACCCCGGTGCGGAAATACTTACCGCGCTTCCGTAATTACCGTAACTCAATCTCGTATCATCAAAAATTGTTGACCCGACGGTTATTACATTATTAAAATTATCACCATAATTTGCTGGTATCTGTAGTTCTGCTGATCTGTCATCATTACCAGCGGATACAACGAACAAGGTTTTGTTTAACATCGTAAAGGTTGGTATATACCAAATATCATGAATGCCTGGCAAATACGGAGAACCGCTACTTATATTTATAATATCCACCCCTTCGCTTTCAAGTTTGTTTATTTCTGCAAATACCGACCATGCATCTGTTGTGAACACCGAAGCAAAAGTGGGCCTTCGTATTTCCAAAGTATAATTTAAATTCTTTACACCACTTAAAATTCCGTTCATTTGAGGGTGTTCGTAAAAATCAACTCCACTGGCCGATATATTGTTGGCTCCGATAATGCCTGCAATTTGTGTCCCGTGACCTGCTGTGGCGCCTGGAATATCTGATGGTTCGGTATCGACTTTGGCATCGTTTGGAGTATTTCCCAAATCTACTCCGCGGAATTCCGGATGCCTTTCTCCAGATGCATCCAAACCAGAATCAATTATCCCAATTTTTACAAACCGAATAGGCGTGGTAAGATTCATTTTTCCCCAAGTTTCCTTCATTTTTATTTTATTCAACGGTTCAAAAAAAATACTATTTGTCTGTACCAGATTTAAAAAGTCAATGGAAAAGTTTTCTTCGGCGTTTGCTTGCGTAAAAAGAAGAAAAAACACCAAAAGAATCGTATATTTGTAACGTGTTTTTTGTTTCATAATAATCAATCTAAATGTGCGCCAAAAATCGAATAAGATATAAGTAATAAAATAATAATAAAGATTATATTATACCGAAGACCTTTTTTTATATTTTGCAACTGCTCATTTTCATTTTTAAATTTTTCTTTTAAATAAAAACCCACTGACGGCAATGTTATTACTGAAAGAACAATAATACAACCGGTTACAACTTCAATATTTGACCCAAAAACACCATCAAAAAATCCGGACATAGAGAGTAAAAGCATCGGAAGAAGAACGATCGGAGCCACAACAGACAATGCCAGATAAAATCCGGAGACATTTGCAAATTTTTTCATACACTAATTATAAACAAAATTAATCATAACATCTTGAATGTATGGACTATGTAACGCTTTTAATTTATCAACCGACAGATTCAATTCTGCAACCGTTTTGGCTGGAATTTCTATTTTTACCATCCCCAAAATATCAAGAAATCCCGTTATTTTTCCATTTACTGTACCAACGACCTGTTGGATGTCTCCCAAAGATGCTTCCGCGGTCAATCGTATAACAACCTCATTAACGATAAATCGTGCACCAGTATCGCCAACTACTTTTTTTGGATCGGCATTTTTAGAAAAAAACTCATTTTTACTTAAACTTACCCCGTTCCTCACTCTTATCTTCCTCGCCAACATCTGCCCTCGCAGCGTAGAATCTCTTTCAATGTTCACATTCGCTTTCGGCGCAATCAGTGTAAAATTGAGAAACGAGTTTTTGCCGAAAAGTATCGGTCTCCCGATTTTCTGGTTTTTGCAGTCTGCTTTTTCTTGTTTATCAAGAAACGCCATTACTTCGTCTTCGTCATCCTGTTCCATTGTTTTATTGCTCTTTTGTTCATTCCGTATCCCGATATAATTAATGTGCAAATCGGTTGGTTTTACATTTGCTCCGTTTAAAATTGAAACAGCATCTCGTCCGCGAAGTTTGAATTGGATATTGAGCGTGGTTGGTGCGGTGAAAATGAGGGTGGAATGTTCTTTGAGGTCGAGGATGTTCAGGTTGTAAGTTCCGCCGGAAAGAGTGAGGGTGGAATCTTTTTGTAGAGTGATATTCTTGTAATTTCCTGGTGGTAGTGTGTTTACATTTCCGGTGAATATTTTGTCTTGCGTTCCGATGGTGAAATTGGAAATTGGGGGAAGATTAGCAATCGGCAGTGATACAGGTGTTGTTTTCGTACCGAGAATTTCTCCTTTGTTGGAAAGTTTGTTGTAATTTGCATTGCCGTTTATCGTCGTATTTTTTGCGATAGTGATTTTGTTGGCGAAAATATTGCCGTTTACTGTTGTATCTTTTCCGATATCAAGATTGCCGTTCGTTCCGATATCTCCACTTGAAACCGACGCTTCATCTTCAAAAGTAAACGATTGTTCGGCGAAGATGACGAAATTATCGGTATTTGGGAAAAGCGGGGGTTTGGGGATGTTATGAAGAGTGGCTACCGTAACACCAGTAAAAAGAAGTGCTGTTAAAAAACCCGGTGTCTTCGGGTGTTTACGAATTCGCGAGAGTTTTTCTTTCATAAAGTAATTATACACAAAAAAAAAGAAAACACGGGAAAGTAAAATGTGGATATCTCGCAAGCCAGAATTTACTCTCCTTCCTCAATAATCGCTTGCCGAACATCGTCCCATGCTCGAAGCAAATGAGAAAACACCTTTGATCGGGTGTTTTTTCATTTGCTCCGCGAGCGAGTGACCTGCGTCACTCGCGAGGTAGGATTCACCCCTCCGCTGCGCTACGGAGTATAAACTCCACCCTTCTCCGATATTTGTGAGCGGCGTGGTCGCTGTGAACAAATCGGAAAGGGGTACTGCGGCGGTAAGCCGAGAAATTCCTCAGGCGAAATTCACTGAGCCGGCGTAGATTAAAGTGCAATTCCCTGGCTTTTTATTTGTTTTGTTCTTATAATCTAGATAAAGATAACTATGTTATTCACTCACAAAATTTTATGAACATTTTTCAAAAAATAAAAAATAGTGTTTATAACCCTGATTATTATAAAGAACTTTCAGACAAACCTTCTTCTTACTCCATAAAATATTTTCTGCTATTTTCGTTGTTGATGTCAATTCTTTCCGTCGCGGTATTTTCCGTTACTTTTTTTCCGCAGATCAACACATTTTTAAGCACATTGGGTGAAAAAATTTTAAAGCAATACCCCTCCGAACTAGAGATCGTCATAACAAAAGGAAAGACTTCAGCTTCTGTTCCACAACCATATTTTATCCAAATGCCGAAGGAATGGAGATCAAACGAGCACTCCAAACCAAACGATATTGAAAACATGCTTGTCATAGATACCAAGGATCCGTTTTCGGTTGAAACCTTCAAGGGTTACAAAACAGCATGCCTTCTCAATCAAACATCTTTTACGTGTTACGACAATAACAACAGCATGAAGATCGTACAAATTCCCGCCGATCTCAATTTGACCGTAAACAAAACCGACGTCAAATCTTTTATCGGCAAGGCAGAACCGTATCTGAAATTCGTGTTACCTATTTTGTTCACATTATTGTTGATCGTATTTTTCTTCATCTACGCCGGATATCTATTGTATCTGATATTCGGAGCATTTGTTATCTGGCTGGTTAGTAAAATAAGAAAGATCGAGATGACCTACAAAAAATCCTACCGACTCGGTATTCATCTCATGACTGCGCCGATCATCTTAATGCCGATCTTGAATCTCATCCCCGGATCACCTTTGTCCGTACCTTTTCTCTTCACCATCATTTTAATTGGTATGTCGGTAATAAATCTAAAGCAGGAAACAACTTCCGAAACTCTACCACCGGCCGAAGAACCGACCACTCCTGCTACACCGTAATAATTTTCCAAAAAGTAAACGACTGTCGGATCCAACTCCGATGGTCGTTTTTAATTAATACATTTTGAATATCGTCCCAAGCTCGAAGCCAAAAGAAAAAACGCAATGAACGTTAAGAATAAATTACGACACTTTTTCAAGAAAGAGCGTCCGCCGATTTATTCGATTTTGATGCCGATCTTTCCGGTATAATCGATCCGGTTCAATAATATTTGTCCGCGAGAAAAATATTCATCGACGGCTTTTTTTGCCCCGGCCCAATGTCCGTAATCGTCTATTATTAAGACGCCGTGTGTGGATAATATCGGATAGAAATAAATTAATTCATGTTTCGTTGATTCATACCAATCGGTATCCAATCTCAGTATAGCTATCCGAGAGGGTGAGATCTTGGGAATGGTTTCTTCTACTTTGCCTTCAACAAAAACAATATTTTCTTCCGGATAGCCGGTCGAAGACATGTTGTTTCGGACTTCTGGTAAAGAGGCGTAACACCACCTGTTATGATCCGTTTTTTGTTGCTCCTTCCATTTGTCAAAAGCGCGAGCGCGATCGTTTCCCACTTTATGATCAAACTCCGTCGGCTCACTCATCCCCTCAAATGTATCATAGAGAAAGATCTTTCTGTCTTTGACATTGAATTCAAGAAGAGTATAAGCCATCAGCATCGCGCTTCCCCCTCGCCAAACGCCGCATTCCAACAGATCGCCTTGAATATCGTTCTTCACTATATATTCGACCGATCTATACAAAGCATACATTCTCTCCTTGGAGGTCATCGTGTATTTTTTGCATTTGTCGTAAATTTTTACAAATATTTCATCGGTATCGATAACGGCATCAAATGGAACGGGATCAGGCATAATAGTAGATCACAATTTAATAAATTATATTTTTACTATAGCTCTTTATCCTACACTAAATTAAAAGATAATAAAAATTGACAAATAACATATTTAATGTATAATTAACATTAGTAAATATTACCTGTAATATTTGTATTTTTCACCAAACTGGAGGACCGTCATGACTCATGACAACAAATATCCTGCCATGCCGACCGAAGAAGAACGGCTGGCAATGATAGAAGCCGTAAAAAACTTTGACTTCGATGCGGCGCTGCCGTTCTGGATCAAGGTCCGCGATTACTATCTTTCAGAAATGAGACCATTCGACTCTGAAGAGTATCGTAAACACTTCTTAAAACAGACAGAGCGACTTCCAAATTATTACGAAGAACGCTCGGCTCTTTTCGCACATGATATGTTTAACTTTATGTTGCGCCACCGAGCCGCGGAAGCGATGATAAATCTCGGACGTTTTGAAAAAGACACGAAAAAAGCGATCGAACATTATAAACAAGCGATAGAGATATATCCGAACAATCCAAAAAACGGAGAGATGTCGGAAGCCATCGCAGAAATGGAAATGCGAATCGCTCAACAAGAAAAATAGAAGCGACCACAGTTCAAAAATACAATCCCCCGTCCGTTGTCGGACGAGGGATTTTTCTTTTTCAAATTACCACATATATGTGGCGAGCGTTCCTGCGGGTAAACTTACTTCCGCAAAATATTCGCCTTCTTGTATTGCGAACGAACGGAGTTGTGGTTCTTCGTTGAACACGATCAGTACGAGCTTTCCACCGGAGGTTTCGTAGGCGACGTTCGGCAGACCTTTCTCGACATTTGATCCTATCCGATGCGATCCGAGCGGGACGAATTTTGAAGCGTGAGCAATGAGGTAATAGGCGACGTTTCGTGTGACTTCCCCGTTCTCATCGATCGTTAAAGCTCCGAGGCATTCCGCACAGCCTTTTTCTGTGTGCGGATTACATTCGGGGTCGTTGGCGAGGTTCCATTCAAAAACAGCTTTCGCAAAGTTGCGCGGTGCGCCGATGATGATGTTCTTGGCATGCCAGGAGAGATTGCCGCCGAAATCGCTTTTCTTCGCTACCCACTGCTCGGTAAAAATGATCTCGTGCTCCGGATGCTCTTCGTGAATGTAGTCCAAAATATCGATCGATCCGCCGTAGAGATGCCAAGCCGAACCGTTTACATACTCACGCGCTTTTTCATCTTTCAGCACGCGCAGTACATAATCGGGCCGGTCACAATTGTGATCCCAGCAATAGATCTTTGTATTGATCTTACGATCACGAAACACGGGACCGAGATGATTGCCGACGAAGTCGATCTGTTCCGACGGGTCCATGAGCATGGACGGTTCGTTCAGATCGTTCAGCGGTTCGTTCTGGACCGTTACGCCGTACACGTTTATTCCCTGTTCGCGCATCGCCAAAATATATCGAACGAAGTACTCGGCATACACCGAGTAACATTCATTTTTTAAACGTCCGCTGACGAAACTATTGTTTGTTTTCATCCAAGGAGGCGCCGACCACGGGGACGCAAAAATTCTGATATCCGGTGCGATCTTCAAGATCTCCTGAAGTAACGGAACGACTTCCTTTCCTCCAGCAAACAGATCAAAGTTCGCGAGATCGTCCGAAGGCGTATCGGCGTATGAGTATGGTGCCATGTCCAGATCGGATGCACCGATCGTAAGACGCAACGCGCTCACACCGATCCCGCTTTTCGAGAACAGTTCTTTTAAAAGAGCTTTTCTTTTTTTTGCCGGCAGCCGCATGATGTGATAAGCGCTTCCGCCTGTCAATGAGAAACCAAAACCGTCCATGGACTGGAATCGTTCATCTTTTCGAACGACGATCCGATCCGTATTTTGGGAACGCTTACGGAAAAAGACTGTTTTCCTCCGTTCCAGACGATCGCCGTTCGGATCGGTAGTCCACGTTTTAAGTGTTTTCATAAGAAACCTCTGTGTGTCAATTTACAGAATTCGTTGAACCCATACTGACATATTTTCATAAAAATGCAATGATGGCCACCTACATATCCATTCTAGCTTCATGGTTTGTATGTTATATTTATAAATAAAGTTAGTCATGCAAAACTTGATTCAGTTTGATGCTTTTATTCTCGATCATAGTTTCATAATTATCAATAAATATGAATAAATTTTATGGATCAAAACAATATTTGCTGCGTCGAGTTTCATCCCGAAAAATGGGATGGCAAAACCTTGGAGTGGAAAGACAAACTTTTTATCAAAGAAACAGTTCCGACTCTGTTCCATATTCCTTTCCCTCCGATGATCGGATCAAAGATAACCAAAATGAGTAAAACGGCGGAAGATGCGAAAGCGATGCCGGAGAACAAAGAGGAAGTTTTGATCCTCTTTCGCGACCCGTCGGCGTTTCGATCCGAACTGTATTTTAGCGTAACGAAAGAGATCCCCGGTGCCGACAACGCGAAGATATCGGGAACATTCGTGAGCAAGGTCTTTGACGGGTCATACAACGCGATACCGAAATTCATCAAGGAAATGGATGCGCATCTCGCGAGCAGCGGAAAGAAAGCCAAAGACTATTATGTGCATTATGCCTACTGCCCGAAATGCGCCAAAAAATACCAACACAACTACGTGCTTCTGTTTGCGGAAGTGTAAGTGACGTTTATACGCAACCACGGAATAAGCCGTCATTCCAATAAAGGGGACAGCCACCATTGTTTTGCATTTCACGTGTTCTAATGTTTATCTTTTCTTCGGTCTGCCCTGTTTTTTTTGCGTTGATTCAAGATGAAACTTTGTCACCATTTGATCCACCCATTTATCTCTTCCGAACGGCACGCTTTTGTTTACAGAAGTGCGGATGACAGCGAGGTCATCTTCCTTATCCGGTGTATTTATCCATTTTTTGTATCCATGAGGAAGTTCCACGATCGGCGGATCGATCAACTTTTTTTCCGCTTTTGAACCGTTTATTCTCCGCCATGCGCTTCCCCATTGCCAATCTTCGCAATGTTCTACCGTCTTTGATCTGACCGGATTTCTTTCGACATATTTCAAAAGTGTGAGAAAATAACTGTCGGAATCAACGAGAAAAGATTTGTAGCGACCCTGGTAGAGATGGCCTGTCCCATTAGTGTTTGTTAGTGCGTGAACTTTTCGTGTATGCGCATTTGAAAGACGATGCATAAATATACCAAGGTCCCCATCTTTTTGCGGATGTAGAATAAAGTGCCAATGATTCGGCATAATGGTGTAAGCGAGGATCCTCATTCCAGTCAGTTCTTTTGTATCAAACAAAAGATTTTCGAATAGAAGATAATCCTCCGGAGTATTAAAGATCACCATGCGACCGTTTGCTCGGTTGATGACGTGATAGATCTCACCGCCGACATCTGTTCTTGCGTTTCTTGGCATATCTTATATATTACAACATATTTTTTATAAAACAATGGTGACTGTCCCCTTTATTCTTAGACTAAGTACAGCCGACCAGAAATGGTCGGTTTTTTGACATTTATTTATTTTTATGTACTATTGATGTAGAAAAATTAAAAAATCGGAGGAACCCATGAAAATTCGAATCTGGAGTAAGAAAATCGTTGCGGTATTACGTTACTTTTATCTGAATCCGCATGTTACTCTTTTTGGTGTAACCGGAGACATTGATAATCTCGGAGTATATGTGGCAAAAAACGGCAGAGCCAAAGCAGAAGTTTTAGTTGACAGCTATAATCGTGTGGTTGGCTCGATATATTATCAGTATCTCAACAAAAGACCGCACAAATTTTTTGAATGCAACTTTTTACCTGCAGGTGAGGAAATTTTTATTCTCGGTACAGCAGATACACCGAATGAAACTTCATCTTTTTTTGAGTATTTAACACAAATACATATTCCAACATTGTTATTCGAAAATACGACACTCGATATTGGGACGACGGATATATCATTTGGATGTGCTACATTAAACACCAGTGTTGATTTTTCAGATATCATCGGTGAGTTACTCAAAACAATTGAAAGTGGTAATACTTGTGACGCCAACGATCTTTATGTGGTGCTTATCGAGAGAATACGAAATGTTCTTGCAAATCAACTGGATCTAAAAAAGTTTGCCAATCTCTCAAAAGAAGAAAAGGTCGTTACCCTGTTAAGAAACCTTGTATATTCAAAAACTCTTGAATACAAAAACGAGACCAAATCACTTGTGAAGATGGTCGGAGAAAATTTTGGAACACCCCCGTTCACTCAAGACAATCTTAGAAAGATACTTGGTGAAAGGCATGGACTAGGAGATAGATCGCACATCCGAATTCTTGCCGAGATAGCAAAGTTAAAAAAATAAAATAATCCCCCGAGAAAATTTCTCGGGGGATAATTATTATGCAACTGGACGCTCCAATAAGTAAACACTGCCGTCTTCTGGATTTATTGAACAAGAAATGTTTTGAGGTAAAGTTAATTTATATGAACCATGCCCCATGGGAAACCCATAAAGAACAGGTAACTGGATTCTTTCGGAAATAGAAGAACATAGAATTTTTACTTTCGCTGGGTCTCTCAATTCAGGGAAGTCTAATTCTTTGCGGTCAGTCCTTTCGGTGAAGGCCGTAATGAATACTGCATTTGCCCCATGAAAAGCATCTAGCCTCGAGAGCTCTTCGAAAGTATTTTTTATCTGTTCCAAATTCCAATCCATTGTTTCCGTGAAGATAATCGAATTTGTCACGCTCGGCAATAAACCCAAGCGCGCCATACTGAGTAGACACTCCATTGTGATGCAAAAGGTTTTTCCGCTAACAACTTTTTCTGTTAATGAAAAAAACAGTGCAACTCGTTTTTGTTTATCTTTGATTAAGTCTGGGCGTAAATAGAGATTCTTAATCTTAATATCTTGAGTGTTTGAATCATTAACGCTGAAAAAATTATGTCGCTCATGGACTGAAGACATATTATTCGCTTTTCCCTTTTTCCACATTATCATATCCCAAAAACTTTGCACGGTAAATTCATTTTCTCTTTGAGGCGCACAAGAATGAATGAAAGGAATGTGTGGTCCAAAGAATGTTACAACTTGAGCGTGCTGACTTAACCAGATAGATAACGAAGATAAAACACTTGATCCGCAAAATATTACCTTTTTTTGTTTTAAGAGATCACTGTAAAGACAAGGCAATACTTCAAAAATGACAGAGCTTCCACAAATGGGAAAAACGGCCTGAACTTCAGAATCAAGCCATGCTTCTGTAAAAACATTACCAAGTCGTTCAGCGGTAGCTGTTTCTTCAGCTAAGTACAGTTTTACGAAAAAACCTTCTTTCTCCAGATATTGCTTCATCAATGGAATAAAGTGTCTAAATCTTAATGGCGGCAATCCCGCCGGGTTGACCAAAGCAATAGTATCGCCTTTTTCAAGACGTTTTGGCTTATTCATTGATTATTCTCCTTTCTATATAAATTTTGGTCTTAAAAAGAACCTATAAAAGACACATTATCCTAATATGTCAAAAATTTCAATAGCTGGAGATATTTTGTATTTCCTGTATCAATTCCGGAAAACTTTCCAGATTAAAATGACCGCGATCTTCAAAGAAATGAGTGGTCGCTCCAGCCAATTGATCTATGTATTTTTTTACTTCGGTAAAAGGTACAACCTTGTCATCTTTACTGTGATACAAGAAAATTTTTCCTCCTTGTTTCTCCATTTTTTTTAATGGTTTCGACAAAACAAATGAGCCGAGAGGTTCATCTTCCCCATTGCTAAAGGGGGCCGAAATCAAGAATGTTGCTTTGATCTTTTTTGGAAAATCATTTTCTGAAAGATATTTGGCAAGGAAAATTCCGCCGAGCGAATGCCCTACAAGAATAATGTCGTCATCCAGCAATACTGCCGCTTTTTCAAACCATAATTTCCACTCCTCATATTGTGCGTTGGAAGCGTTCGGCATCCTCGGTTGAAGGACATCAAAAGCTCCCCCGAGTTTTTCTTGAAGCGAATCTTTCCAATCTTTTTTCATTCGCAATTTGTCTAGATCCAAGCGTGAATTTTGGAGAGAATTGATATATTGTTCGTTGGTAGTAAAAGCATTTCCTCCGTGAATGACAAGTATTTGTTGTTTTTCCATAATGAAAGTATATCTAAAAAAGAGAATATTGTCTAAACAATGCTCCCCAGAAATAGATGTAATTTAGGTACTGCAATAAACAAACAATAGAAGAGGAATACTGTAATTAAAAGCAAAACCGCCAACTAGCGGTTTTAATCGCAAATTTTGGAGGTTCTGGATATTTTAATTATTTTAATTTTATCAGCTTAACAGAATTTTTATGGAAAGGCCGATCAAGACCAGGCCGCCCAGC
The DNA here is from genome assembly GCA_023229825.1 of Minisyncoccota bacterium. GTDB lineage: Bacteria > Patescibacteriota > Minisyncoccia > Phycocordibacterales > CAIJYI01 > CAIJYI01. The sequence goes on along the minus strand of JALNYN010000007.1, from coordinate 51,641 downwards.
CATTCGATCTCTTTGCCGATGATGCGTTTGAATTTTTCTCCGATGTAAACGGCGGCGAGGGATAGGACGAACGTGACGGCTCCGATGATACCGACCGCAAGCGGGATATTGACGGGAACGAAGTTGAAAGTTATCCCGACGACGAGAGCATCGATACTCGTCGCGACCGCCATGATGGTGAGCGTTTTGGTTTCCGCCAGATGTTTTTCTTGTTTGACCTCTTCTTTTGTTTCTTTCTTGAACGTCTCCAAAAGCATTTTCAGCCCGACAGCAAAGAGAAGAACGAACCCGATCATATTTCCATAAGATTCCAAATATCCGCTCCACCCCAAACCGGCCATCCATCCGATAAGCGGCATGAACATTTGAAACCCGCCAAAAAACACCGCGATCTTCACCGCATGCCGAAGATCGATCTTATGCAACGCCCCCGCCGCCACAGCGATAGCCACCGCATCAAGCGAAAGGCTGAACCCCGTGAGAAATATGTCGAAGATGTTCATATGTCTTCCATTATATCACGGATGCCAAGAGAGGGGATAGAAATATATGCAAAAATAAAATACCCCACAAGTTAAGTTGGCGTTTTTCTTTTTTATAAATAAATTACAACACATATTTTAACAAACAATGGTGGCTGTCCCCTTTATTACGGATCGCTCTTTGATCTCAATGATTTATTCCGTGGCACTTTTCGCACTGATAATATTTTTTACCATAAACACTGGAATAAAAACGAAAAGTTTTGCTTCCGCAATACAAGCATCCTTTTTCTGGGTTATAATTTTTACACCGAGCTCTATTTACAAGTTTCGGTCTTTCGTAAAAATATTTATTTCGTAATTTTTTATCGACCTCCATAAATTTTACCTTTGTCTGTTAAAATTTGGATTGACATGCCTATTTCTTATTTTTAGCCGATAAAGCCGGATTTTGTTTACTCATTAAAATTTTTGCATTTCTTGGTGTAATCACGCTTTCGCCTATCTGTTTTTCGATCTCGATCCTCGCTTTTTTCGCAGCAAGCCCTCCTGCACGCGCGACTTGTTTGTTGCTTGCCAACCCTTGCGGTTTTTTCTTTTTGGAGATTTCCGTTGTGGAAACTTCCGCAAGCGTATTCAAAGCCAATTCAAGATTCGTCATATTGTCGCGGAGATTTTCTTTTTTCAATCCCTTAAATTTTTTATAATCTTTCACGCTTTTATCCGCCCATGCTCGCGTAATCTCGTCGGTTAATAAGGCATATTCTGAATTTTCGTTTATTCCGCGTTCTCCCCATTCGGTAACCAGATCTTTCCGCACCTCAATGCTTTTGATCCTTTGATTCACCCATTTTTCGGAGTATCCTTTCTGTAAGTATGTTTTCACTGCACGATCAAAAGAAAGTTCCGGATCTTCCATTTCTTCCATCCTTTCATATCCAACTTTCGCAAGCCAGAGCTTGAATGGTTCCGCTTTCGGAGAAGGAATTGATTGGATAAGGCGAAACATCGTTTCCGTGTCGGCAACATCGGTAAGATAATATTTACCGTCTGATGACTGCATTTTCAGTTGGTTACATTTTGTAACCGACTCGTTTCCTTCTTGTTTTAAGCGAATTTTTAACACTTTCCAATAATTTCTCGGGTCTTGACTTTCGCTTAACACACCGATCGTATCAATTACCGAAAAATACCAAAGTTCTTTTTCTTCATCCCACACACGGCGAATTTGTTTTTGATTAAATAGTATTATTGAATTTGATCTTTTCATAATAAATTTTGACTAAAAAGTTAAATCTTCATTTCCGGCAACATCTATGTTTTTGCGAATTTTTCCGATTTTTTATTTTCATCTGTAAATTCGTATTATAATTCCTCGCAAAGAAAAACCTTGAATTATTAAAATAATACTCCGAAAAGACCGCTTTTACAATGAAATAATTAACTTGGTGAATAAAGAACAACACCACTTATTTCACCAAATTTCAATGTTGACGAAACATACATAATGCGGTAGTTTGGTAGCGGATGTTTCTTGATTGCACTTTGTCAAAAAGGAAACACGTATTTCCATTTATCAAAATTACGAACGAGGAAAACCATGTGTTAGGACGTTTTAGACGACGAACGTGGATTCCGGATCGAGTCCGGAATGACGACGAACGACGGCGAACGACTACGGACGTGGATTCTGAATCTAGTTCAGAATGACGACAAAATGACGACGAATGACGACAAAATGTGACGACGAATGACGACGAATTCAAAATTTTATTGGAGGTTGTACATGAAAATTGGCGTACCTAGAGAGGTTCATATTGATGAAAAACGCGTGGCACTTACGCCGGAATCGGCTGGGCAGCTGATCAAGCTTGGCTTTTCGGTATTGCTTGAGAGCGGTGCCGGAACGGGCGCGGATATTTCCGATGCGGATTATGAAAAAGCGGGCGTTGCGATCGTGGCCGATGCGAAAGCTCTGTGGAGCGGATCGGATATCGTCATGAAAGTCAGAGCGCCGGAACATCATCCGGAACTCGGGCTCGACGAAACGGAACTTTTAGTAGACGGCCGCTGTTTGATCAGCTTTATATGGCCGGCGCAAAATCCGGACCTGATGGCGAAACTTTCGGCGAAACATGTTACGGTACTTGCGATGGACAGCGTTCCGCGTATTTCGAGAGCGCAGAAGCTTGATGCTCTGAGCTCGATGGCGAACATTGCCGGTTATCGTGCGGTCGTCGAAGCGGCGCAGCATTTCGGACGATTTTTTACCGGGCAAATTACCGCCGCGGGAAAAATTCCGCCGGCAAAAGTTTTGGTGATCGGCGCGGGCGTGGCCGGGTTGGCTGCGATCGGCGCGGCAAAAAGCATGGGCGCGATCGTCAGATCATTCGACACGAGACCGGAAGTGAAAGAACAGATAGAAAGCATGGACGCGGAATTCTTGATGCTCGACTTCAAAGAAGAAGGTTCGGGCACGGGCGGTTATGCAAAAACCATGTCCAAAGAATTCATTGAAGCTGAGATGGCGCTTTTCGCCAAGCAAGCGAAAGAGGTTGATATCATCATCACTACTGCGCTTATTCCGGGAAAACCGGCACCGAAGCTCATCACCGAAGAAATGGTGCGCACCATGCGCCAAGGCAGCATAGTCGTGGACTTAGCCGCGGAACAGGGCGGAAATTGCGAATTGACCGAGAAAGATGCCGTCGTCGTAAAACACGGCGTAACGATCATCGGTTACAGCAACTTGCCGAGCCGTCTCGCGAATCAATCAAGCCAATTGTATGCGACCAACTTGCGGCATTTATTGACCGAGCTCACTCCCGAGAAAAAAGGAGAGATCAACGTCAATATGGAAGATGAGGTCATACGAGGAACCACGGTTATAAAAGAAGGAAAGATCACCTGGCCGCCTCCCCCTCCGACGATCAGCGTCACTCCAAAACCGGACGAGAAGAAACCTTCCGAGGAAAAACCTGAGAAGAAACCTTCTGTCTTCCGAAAAGTATTGAAAACATTACTGCCGTACGCGGTCGCAGGTCTTGCGATGTACGGACTGGGGCTGTATGCTCCGGCATCATTCATGACGCACTTTACGGTGTTCGTGCTTGCGTGCTTTGTGGGCTATCAGGTTATCTGGAATGTTTCGCATTCGCTGCATACGCCGCTCATGAGCGTGACGAACGCCATCAGCAGTATTATTGTCATCGGTGCGATCATACAGGTATCGAGTCTAAGTCTTCCCGTCGCCGTTCTTGCGGGTGCGGGGATATTCTTAGCGGCGATCAATATTTTCGGTGGCTTTTTGGTCACTCGCCGCATGCTCCAAATGTTCAAGAAATAAGAGGAGAAGATGATGTCGCAAAATTTAGTTGTCATATCATACATTGTCGCCTTCATTCTTTTCATCTTAAGCCTGAGCGGTTTAAGCAGTCAGGAAACGGCGCGCAAAGGAAATTATTACGGAATGATCGGCATGGCGATCGCTGTTACGGCGACCGCGTTCAGCGCTTCCGTCAGCTCGTATGGCGTTTTGATCGCCGCGCTTGCTGTCGGCGGATTGATCGGAACAAGAGCCGCATTGAAGGTCGAAATGACGCAAATGCCGGAACTCGTCGCGATCATGCACAGCTTGGTCGGTCTCGCAGCCGTGCTCGTGGCCTATGCCACTTTCATGGATAATTCCGCGAGCCTTTCGGGCGCGGAAAAAACGATCCACGAACTGGAAATTTATTTGGGCATTTTTATCGGTGCCGTTACTTTTTCCGGTTCGGTCATTGCGTTCGGAAAACTGAGCGAACGGATCGGCGGAAAACCTTTAACGCTTCCCGCTCGTCATTGGCTGAATTTGGGAATGGTCGTTCTGACCGTTTTCCTCGGTTGGTTGTTTTTGGAACAAGCTGAGAGCGACGGAGGATTTGTTGTTCTGCTTATTATGACCGCGATCGCGCTCGTACTCGGCGTGCATATGGTCATGGCGATAGGCGGCGCGGATATGCCGGTGGTTATCTCGATGCTTAACAGCTATTCGGGATGGGCGGCGGCAGCGACCGGTTTTATGCTCGGCAATGATCTTCTGATCGTTACCGGTGCATTGGTCGGATCAAGCGGCGCGATATTGAGTTACATCATGTGCCGTGCGATGAACCGCCACTTTATCAGCGTAATAGCCGGGGGCTTCGGTTCGACCGGAGGAAAAGCGGCGGAGATCGAAGGCGAAGTGCAAAGCGTTTCTGCCGGAGACACCGCGCAATTGCTGCTCGAAGCAAAAAGCATCATGATCATTCCCGGCTACGGAATGGCGGTGGCGCAAGCTCAGCATACGGTCTACGAGATCACGAAACTTTTGCGCGATAAAGGCAAAAAAGTCGGATTCGGCATTCACCCGGTTGCGGGAAGGATGCCCGGACATATGAACGTGCTGCTCGCGGAAGCGAAAGTGCCGTACGACATCGTGTACGAGATGGACGAGATCAATGATGATTGGGGCGATGTCGATGTTTCGATCGTCATCGGAGCGAACGACATCGTGAACCCTTCGGCTCTCAATGACCCAAACAGCCCGATCGCCGGAATGCCGGTGCTCGAATGTTGGAAAGGCGGAACCACGATCGTTCTGAAACGCAGCATGGCGACAGGCTATGCGGGCGTGGGTAATCCCCTGTTCGTATTGGAAAATACCAGAATGCTCTTTGGCGATGCCAATGCAACCATGCAGGAAGTATTGAAAACTTTAAGAGGATAAGGATCCTCAATTATGGCCCGGCTGCAAAGTCGGGCTTTTTCTTTGTTCCGTACCTATTCGTCATCCCGGGCAACGCCGTGCCTTGCCGTAGCCTTGGCGAAGGATGGACCCGGGATCCACGTGAGCTGACAGACGTGGATTCCGGATCAAGTCCGGAATGACGATAAAAGACTTTAAAATTGTCTGTCGTCATCCCGGGCAACGCCGTGCCTTGCCGTAGCCTTGGCGAAGGATGGACCCGGGATCCACGTTGTACCGCCGGACGTAACGACACTTTTTACCTCTTCATCATTTTGATAGATTGCTCATTTACAAAGTGGTAGAATGGTAATTGCTATGAAAAAAGACAATGCAATAAAGATCTGCAGCCGCGGGCATTCTTACACGGGACCCGGACCTTGTCCGATCTGCTGGCCCGGACGAATAAAGAATTCGGCTTCATCGAAAGATGTGGATCGGTATATCTCACATGCGCCGAAAGAATTGCAGCCGAAGCTCTCCGAGATGAGAAAAATTATACGACAGGCCGCGCCTCGCGCAGAAGAAAGTTTCAGCTATCAGATGCCGTATTATAAGTATCACGGCCGGCTGGCGTGGTTTGCGCTCGCGAAACATCATATCGGATTATATCTTCCCCCTCCGGTCGTAGCGGAGCATGGGAAGGATCTGATCGGCTACACGACCACAAAATCCGCCGTTCATTTTTCACTCGACAAAAAACTTCCTGTTGGCCTTATAAAGAAATTAATAAAGGCAAGAATGAAAAAGAACGAAGAAAAAAATAGTTAAAAGTAGTAATCAGGATTCACATTTCCGTTTTCGTCAAACAAAAAAAACGAACCCATCGGCTCGCTTTTTGTGGATTTTTTTAGCAAGATTACTTCCCTCGGAGGTTCCAAGATTTGTAGAGGATGAGAATAAGGGAAATTACGAGAAACAAAAGAGAGAGAAGAAACGCAACGGTTTCCTGATCCAAAATGTTCGGAATCCCCATGGAACCGCCGTGGCTGTTGCGAGCAAGAAAAATGAGAAAAATGGAAAGCGGAACGAAACCGCAAGCGAAACGAAACCAAGTGCGGAAAGTTTCTTCGCGAAGTTTATAGGTGATGAGGGAGAGGAGGAAATGCGCCAAAAAAATATAAAGGAAGATGCCAATCACGTTAATCAATCCCCATAATCTGTTACACCAAATAATATCATAGCAAGAGCTCTCTGATTGTAGCCACGCCAGAAACATAAAGAGAGTAACTGGAATTAATGAATAAAATAAATTTTGTTTTTTTGTCATATATTTTTTTGATGCTTCTTTTACCCTTCCATTATACCACCCTACATCTCATATCCCACCACCCCTTTGTCCACAGTCAATTCTACAACCTTCAATCCCGTGAATATCTGTTTTTGTGTTTTCTCTCCTTCCTTTTTTATCCAAACGGTCGTTTCGTCTTTTTTCTTGTTGTACATCGCTTCAATAACGAAATCTTTTTTCACCGAGATGGTTTGACTGATAAGAGCAGGATTCCAAAGATACAGAAATGAAGACGATGGGAGTGATATTTTCGGATCTGTTCCGTATTGAACACCTGTCAATTTTGCAAAAGTGAGACGCTTTGCGGTGAAGGTTTTTTGAAAGAAGAGAGTTGTCGTGTTTCCCGACGAATCGGTAATCGTATAATTGCTTCCGTTTTTTGAAACCGTTGTCGGATTTTCATCGATTCCTTCGATTTTCAGATCTTTTGTTATTGGATCAACGGAGATTTTCGCTTCTGGATACGTAAAATCAGGCAAAATCACTTCACCGAGTTTTGGCGCAAGTGTAAGGTCAATCGTTCCGTCGCCGTTTTCGTCAACCAAAAGCGGAGATGAACCTGCAATTCCACCGTTTGCAGGAATATTGAGCGTTGCGATTGTTTCGGCGAGCGATGGTATGCCGGCGAAGGTCGTACTCGCGATTTCCGCATCGCCCATAAATTCTTGCATGTTGAGAGTAAACGATCCAGGCGCAATTCCTTTCAGCTCAAGGTGAAGATCCGACGTATTCGGAACATCGATAATTTTCAGCGAACCATATTCGCGGTAATCGCTTTCGAGGATGTTTTGTTCCGTTCGATCGGTGCAATTTCCGAGGTTATCACAAACTAAAATCGACAGCGGCGAATGAAGTGTGAAGCGAAGGCGGGTTTTTGGATCTTCTGTGTTTATCGGTTTGTTTCTGCTTATAAAATCAAGTGACACAGAACCTTCTGTGCGAGTAATGACGTTTTGAATGTGAGTTCGCAGGGTGGGAACTTCGAGTATATCGGCATGTTTTCTTTGAAGAGTAAGAGGTGTATCATACTTTTTCAAATCCACCCACCACCTCTCCGACCCCGTCGTATAGAGCGCGCTCGGAGCAACCACCGTCCCGTCGCCGTCCATTGTTTCCGCAACATCATATTCAAGAGCGGGTCTTTGCTCCCCTTTTTTGCAAGTGTTGTTTTCGTTCCATTCAATACACACACCCTTCGTTCCCTGTTTGTACTCGATCGTCTTTGCGGTCATTTCTCCCCATCCGATGATCTCAGATATTCGCACATTTACCGGAGGAATCCAAGAATCGAGAACAGTATGTAGCGTTTTGGCTTTTTCAAGCAACAATGGATTTACGATCGGCGGGTCGTTGAGCGCTTCTTTCGTTAAAAGCGGTTCTCTCGCCGGGTCCGTTAAAAATTTGGAAAGATAAAAACTTGAATGAATTTGCGCTCCATATTTTGTTCTCCACGAAGCAAGCAGTGGCGAGTCGTCAAATGTTACCACCGGATCATCCGTGTAGGCGAAATATTTTGAGGAAGGAAGCAGGTTGTAGATCGAAGGCATGTTTTGCGACAAATCGCGTGTTTCTTCGGCAGTAAGGGCAGCGGGAAGCCATGCGGCCGGAAGTCCTTGATCAAAACCATGAAGCAAAACGCCGATGGTTTGAGGCGTTCCTGTTTGGGGAGAATCGATAAATATCATTTGATCGATAAGTTTTGAAGATTCTTCCGTTCCGAGTTTAACCGTGAGATTCTTTGCGACAAGTCCGCCCATGGAATGAGAGATGATAGTAACTTTTCCTGTGTCGGAGGTCGCGGCAAGCCGTCGGATTTCCTGAATGATATATGGCGTACCAGTCGCGGCGAGACTCCCTGTGTAATAAATCCTGCCATCCGAGAGTTCAGCACCGTTATTCAAAATGTCGTCAAAAGAAAGACGCCAGTCGTACGGCAACGGTTCCCAATCCGCAATCGTTCCATTGCTTTTCAGATCGTTCATTGAAGAAATAAACGAGGAATAAATATTTCCTTTAAACGCGAGGTAGGCATTATCAATGACATCTTTCGTGTAAATATCGGAACGGGTCGAGCTACCGTTTTCATCGAGAGCGAGAACGGATGGATTTCCAAAATATTCCGGTTCCCAAAGCTGTTCTCCGGTTCCGCCATAAAGTCTACTTGCTTCGATCCCGGGCAAAAACGCGACATTTGAATACCCTGTCGTGAATTTCAACTCCTCTGTCTCCGGGTAACGGTACACGCCGCCGTTTCCGTCTACCGCTTCAAAATGGTAACGATAGTGTCCTTTCGGAAAGGTAAGAGCGCGAGAGTAAACACCTTCGGTTCCTGAAGCGTACAAAAAGAATTGACCCGGATTTATGCCGACGTCCGATGAATCGGTTACAAGTTTTATGTCCACTAGATTTTCCGATGCAACAACAGAAAACGTAAACTGAGTTTTATCCGCCACTCCTTTTCCGTCCTGCAAATCATCATTTTCCGTTTCGCCGCCATTGGTAAGTGCTACTGATACCGGAACCGTCGGATCAAAACCCAAATACGGCATGAAATCAACGCGGTCAGTCACCTTGTCTCCTGTCCCGAGCGGGTTGCTTGGATGAGTCGGGCCGTTTACGGATCCCCAATAATTGTTTTCGGCGTTTAAGGTTTGAGCGGAACCGTTGTATACTCCATAACCCGGATTATCATGTATCGAACTTTGCGAAATGGTGGTGGTTCCCTTTTCGTGGTGAATGCCAAACCAGCTGTTCGAGAAGTCGGAGTGAGAAATATTGAGAATTCCCCCGTCATTTGAAATATTCGAAGCCATATAGCTTTGCAGCCAACCGCTGTATCCGCCGTAGCGAAGGACGGAATGATCGAAGTTCGCTTCACCGCCGGATAAAACGAGGATCCCCTCCCAATCATCGTTTGTGGGTTGAGAGGCATCGGCATCGCCATTGGTATCGCCGAGAACGGTATCATCTTTGACGGAAGTGAAATAGACCGGTTCATTTCCGCTTCCTTCGACATTCATTTTTCCCGAGACAAACATCTCGCTTACGTTGTTCAAAAATTTGAATACTGATCCGGATCGTACTGTTAGTGTTCTTCCTGCTGGAATGGTGAGATGGTCGATCAAATATGGCAGATCTTTTGTAAGTGTTTGATCGACAGAGATCGCACCCCCGAGTTCCAAACCTTTTTTTCCTGTACCGTGCGCCGTGTTGTTCGCATTGGTTAGAATAACACTTGAAAGATCAAGCAATGCCGGACGGTCATTATTGAAAAAAGTATTGTTGTTGATGGTTATCGATCCCGTTCCTCCTGCATAAATTCCGATACTGCTTTGCGAAATAGTACTCGAGTCGATATTTGTCGTTCCCTTTTCATGATGAATACCATACCAGCTGCGTGATATCTCAGAATTGGAAATGTTGAGGATGCCGCCGTTGTTCGAAATATTCGAAAACATGGTACTTTGCAGCCAGCCACTGTATCCGCCGTAGCGCAGTATGGCATGATCAAAATTCGCTTCACCGCCTTCCAAAACAAAGATTCCTTCCCAATCATCGTTTGCGGGTTGAGAGCTGTCGGCGTCGCCGTTGGTATCTCCCAGAACGGTATCATCTTTAATGGAAGTGAAATAGACAGGATCATCCGAGGTTCCTTCAGTGTTCCAAGTTCCGGAAATAAATATTTCGCTGACTGGGTTCAATAATTTGAATGCGGTTCCGGGACGTGCGGTGACGGTTTTGCCCGCGGGAACCGTGAAGTGATCGATGACGTATGGCGCTCCGTCTTTCTCAAAAACATAATCTGCGCCGGCCTCGCCTGCGAGAACCAATCCCGGAGTTCCTCCCCATGCGGTATTATCCGAATGGGTAAGGGAAACGCCGTTAGTGAGGTCGAACCAAGCCACATTGCCGGTATTATTAAAAAAATTATTATGATCGAAATGGACCCTTCCCGTTCCACTGACAGAAATACCGGTGTTGTTTTCCGTAAATATGTTTTCCGTGAGCGCGGTATTTCCAGCTGAATGCGTTATGCCTGTCCATGCATTGCTGATCTTCGAGTTTGTTAGGGTGAGGTTTCCCCCGTTGTTCCAAATGTTGGACGGAGCGGCGGAAGAAAGCCATCCGGTCCATCCGCCGTGGCGAATTTCCGCATGATCAATCGTTGCCACTCCTCCGTTTTTTATCAGAATGTTTCCCCACTCATTCGCCCCCGTGCCGGTATCGCCGCCGACAGAATCGTCATTTATGGAGGTAAAAACGACAGGACTCAATTCGGTTCCCGAAACGACAAGGTTTCCGGAAACTTCAAGCATTGAACGCTGTCCGGTAAATTTAACTACGGTTCCTTCTTCCACGGTAAGCGTTATTCCTTCCGGGACTATCGAGAAGTCTACAAGGTACGGACCGCTTTCTGCTGTCCAAACGGTATCGGAATTTATAGTACCCCAGACTGGAGTGGAGGCGAAGACGAGTGAAGGGGCAAAAAAGAATGCGAGTGTAAGCAGAGAAATTTTTATTTTCATTATGTAGAAATTAACCTGATAATATGGCGGTTTTGCACAAATACTACCCCTTCATGAAGAGGGGTGCAATATTGACACGAGCGGAAAGTGTCGTCAAAATGGATGCATATTCTCAACTTTTTTTATTATTCTGCGTAGTAATAAGTAAACTAAAACGTGGATTCCTCCGCCAGCTGGCGGATCGCGGGCCGGAATGACGTTTATAAAACCATGACAAAATTAAATTTATCCAAAAAAAATATTGATGAGCTGCTTCTTACACTGAAGATGCGGTTTGAAGAAAATGCGTTTCGCCATAAGGAACTCGATTGGGACAAGATCAATGCAAAACTTCTCGCCCGTCCGGACAAGCTCCGATCGCTGTATCTCATGGAACAGACCGGCGGCGAACCGGATGTGGTCGGTCACGATAAAAAGACGGGTGAATATATTTTTTATGATTGCTCCGCGGAAAGCCCAAGCGGTCGCAGAAGTTTTTGTTATGATCGTAAGGCGCTCAAAGACAGGAAAGAAAATAAACCAAAAAATAGCGCTGTCGGTATGGCGGAAGACATGGGTGTTGAGCTTTTAACGGAGGAAGAATATCGAGAATTGCAGAAACTGGGAAATTTCGATACGAAGACATCAAGCTGGGTGAAAACACCCGATGAAATTCGGAAACTCGGCGGTGCCGTTTTTTGCGATCGGCGCTACGATCATGTTTTCTTGTATCACAACGGCGCGGATTCATATTACGCCGGCAGGGGCTTCCGCGGCTCGCTCAAGGTTTGAAATAAGTAGCGGGAGAAAGATCATGTGGGTTTGACAATGTTGACTACAACAACATTGGTTTTTATGGTGAAAAAATCTTCACAGTAACTTTAACATTCAAAAACATAATTTTACGCAGGATGACAACAGATACGCTTAATCTCCAGACCATCACCTTCATCCATGGGATGGTTTTTGTTTTTGTAACACGCGTTTAAATACATCTATGAATTCATACAATATTCTCGTATTGGAAGATTCGCCGACTGACGCAGAAATAGTCCTACGAGCATTAAAAAAAACAGAGATCGTCTTTTCTGCCAAAATAGTCGGCACAAAAAAAGATTTTATTGAAGCGATCAGTTCTTCAGAACATATTCCTGACATCATATTGGCAGATTATTCATTACCCTCATTCCATGGACTGGAAGCCGTTGAACTGGGAAAAAAATATTGCCCGGAGACACCGATCATTTTTGTTTCGGGTGCTATCGGCGAAGAGATAGCCGTCGAAACGCTGAAGCGCGGAGCGACCGACTATGTTCTCAAAGACGGACTTTTTCGACTTGGGCCGGCCGTTTCTCGCGCCCTGAAAGAGTCCGGTGAAAAAAAAATACTTCTCCAGACAGAGAGGGAGAGAATGCGAATTGAGCAGCAACTCATTTCGGAAAACCGCGCCAAAGATGAATTTCTGGCTCTTCTCTCTCACGAACTGCGAAATCCATTGGGCGCCCTCGCTCTCAATGTCGAGATCATCGCGGAAAAGGTGAAAGATCCGGACACGATGGATCGGATAGGAACGATCTATCAGCAAGTCAGGCATATTACCAGATTATTAGATGACCTTTTAGATATCACCCGGATCACAAAGGGGACGATCGCTTTAAAAAAAGAGAATGTCGATCTCGAGAAAATAGCGCTCAGAGTAATAGAGAGCATCCGGCCCTTGGCGGAATCAAAAAAACAAACTATCGAGCTTCACTTTGAACCAGTACGTTTGATAGCGGATCCGGTACGATTAGAACAAATACTGATCAATATTCTAACCAACGCAGTAAAGTATACCGGGGAGGGAGGGTATATCAGAATGGATACGGAAAAACAAAACGCCAACGCGATCATTCGCATAAAAGATACGGGAATGGGAATTGCCGCCGAGATGCTCCCTAAAATTTTTAATCTCTTCATTCGCGCCGACCAGTCGCTTGCACGCGCGGAAGGCGGGCTCGGAATCGGCCTCACCCTTGCCAGAAAGCTGGCGGTACTTCATGGCGGGAATGTTGCCGCAAGAAGTGATGGTATTGGCAAAGGGAGTGAATTTACCGTTGTGCTACCGGCGTTGGATAGCGCTGAAAAACAAGCAGATACCGCATCATCAAAAAAAACTCTTGAATCACAAATGGGTGCCGTTACATCGATAAAGAAAAAAAAGGTGCTTGTCGCTGACGACAACCGGAATCTTGCCGACGCCATCGGTGAAATTTTGCAAAAACTCGGTGCGGATGTCAGTGTCGTCTATGATGGAGAGGGAGCGGTGTCTGAATCAATCAAACTGCATCCTGACATTGCTCTTATCGATATAGGACTCCCCCTTCTTGACGGTTTCGCCGTTGCTCAATCCATTCGAAAAAAATTCGGAAACGATATCAAGATCATCGCCATAAGCGGTTATGGGCAAGAGAAAGACAAACACCGCGCATTTGAAAGCGGATTTGATCTCTATCTTGTTAAACCGGTCAGTATTAAGGACTTGAAGGCTATCGCGCAAGAATAAGATCACTGCTCATTCTAAATTCATCATGATGAGAAATATTAGGACGCGAGTGAAAATATTAGAAACACTCCGCCATGCCTCAATGAAGGAAAATGATCAAATAATGGCACTTGCCAAGAAACAGATCGGGGGATACGCTCGGGCGCTTCTCGAGGCAATTCGCGATCCGATCATCAATGTCAATACGGACGGGATGATCATCGACATAAACGGCGCCATGGAACAAATCACGAATGCCCCGAGAGAAAAGATCATTGGGATCCATTTTTCTTCATACTTCACTGACCAAGATATAGCGATAAAAAAATTCAATGAGGCGCTGATAAAAGGTTTTTCCATCGACTCTTCCCTCGGCCTACGCTCCCGAAACGGAACCTCGATGGACGTGCTCCTTTCGGCAAATGTCTATAAGGATGCCGCGGGAGAGATCATCGGTGTTTTGTTTGTAGCCCGCGACTACACTCCGATCAAGAAAGCCATTCTCTCGATGCAAGAGGCCAATAAAGAGCTTGAATCCTTCAGCTATTCCGTGTCGCATGATCTTCGTGCCCCTCTCCGTGCCATCGATGGTTTTTCACAGATGCTGGAGGAAGACTACGCTGAAAAACTCGACTCGGAGGGAAAACGTATTATTGCTACGATCCGTAAAAACGCACAGAGAATGAGTAATCTCATTGATGACCTTCTGTCATTTTCACGGCTCGGCCGACAAGCTCTGGATCTGAAAAACACCAATATGGATCATGTGGTGCAAACGGTTACAAAAGATCTTATGGATGCTTTTCCCGGCCGAAAGATCAAGTGGGATATCGACAGCCTTCCCGATGCCAAAGCGGATGTTTCACTCATACGACAGGTATGGTTTAACATTCTCTCGAACGCGGTAAAATTTACACGCAAAAATGAACACGCAAAGATCCGAATAAGCGGACACGTGAAAGATGGAAAAAGCATCTACTTCGTAGAAGATAACGGCGTGGGATTCGACATGAAATACGCGGATAAACTTTTTGGAGTGTTCCAACGTCTTCACAGCGCAAGCGAATTTGAAGGAACGGGAGTGGGTCTTGCGATCACGGAGCGTATTATTAAACGTCATGGGGGCCGGATATGGGCGGATGCTGCAGTTTTGCGCGGAGCAACATTTTATTTTGAATTGTCCGCGTAATGACAAAAGCACGCCGTCGATCATTATAACATGCTATCAATGAACAATTTAATGAACAGAAAAGAAAGCATTATTTTATTTGCCACATCCGTATTGTGGGTAGTATATATTGTCATGCTGTTTTTATCGCCTCCATCCCCGGGAGCTGTCAGCGCCGGGATCGTAGGAATAAAACTCCGATTTCTCCAGATCACATTTGCAGTACCTTATTTGCTTACTTGGATCATGGCATTACTCGGATGGATGAGGGTCTCAAATTACGCAAAAACGATCGCCGAACATCCGGACGGGAAAGGTTTCGACCTGATAGCCAAAGGACTTTTTGCCCTTTTTATTGGAATCCTTATCACCCCCTTTCTCGGTCCCTTAAAAAATATTTTCTCCAATATCGCAGCCCCGATAACGGTCATTCAAATTTTCTCTTTTATATGGTTTCCTCTGATAGGTTTTACGTTCCTTTTTCTCGGTACGCGGCGGCTTGTTAACTCAGTAAAAGTCGAAAGCGGATCAACTGTTTTGCACTCCTTCCTTTTTATGCTGCCATTCGCGTCCCTTTATATTGCGCTCATCGTCACAGACAATTGCCGCCAATTTTCGGTCATCAACGGATGTACTACTCCTACATACTATCTCTCCGATATGTATATATTATTTACCATCGCGATACCCTTCCTCTCCGCTATTTGGGCCGGAATATGCGCAATTTTAAATGCGAGAAAATACTATAATGGCGTTACGGGTACGGTCTACAGAGAAATGTTTGGACAATGGCTGAAAGGGTTTTCTCTTCTCATCGCGGCGGCGATCATACTCAACCTGCTCCTTTCGACAGGAACGTTGAGGTTGGGACATCTCGCACTTTTGCCGATTCTCGCGGTTCTGTATATTTTTTTGGGGGTCCAGGCGGCCGGATATAGACTCATTGCCATAGGGGCTGAAAAATTGCGCAAAATAGAAACAGTCACATCGGTATAGCCAAACATAATTGAATATTCATGCAAATGCTTTACGAACAAGTTATTCGAGCTACAAAACCTTTTTTGGGACCGGTATCACGGCGTTTCGTCGTCCGGCATATAGAAACGCATCTGCAAAAAAAACCGGAGGATCTCTCTCTTGATGATATCCCGTTCCTCGCCCAAAAAATCGTTGCGTCGATAAACGCCATTACTGATGACAAGAAAACGATCTCCGCTCTTCACGAAAACATTCTTGCGCTTGTGCGAACGCCTGCAAACGCTGAATGATCCAAGCATCAACCAAATATTAATTTTCAACAAACAATTATGACCGGCTATGAAAAAAAAATGAAAGAAGTAGAAATACTTCTTGTTGAAGACGACAGCAACGACGCAGAACTCACCATTCGTGCGCTGACAAAACATAATCTCGCCAACAACCTGTTATGGGTAAAAGATGGCGAGGAAGCTCTTGATTTTATCTTTTGCACGGGAGAATATTCCGCAAGAAATATCCATTATCCCCCAAAAGTGATCCTGCTCGACCTGAAACTTCCGAAAGTTAATGGCATTGAGATACTGCGAAAAATTAAAACCGATGAGCAAACAAAAACCATCCCCGTCGTTGTTCTCACTTCATCAAAAGAAAATCGAGACCTCGACGTCTGTTATAGTCTCGGGGCGAACAGCTACATCGTCAAACCGGTAGAGTTCGAAAAGTTCGTCGCCGCAGTCAGCGAAACAGGACTCTATTGGCTGCTTTTAAATGAACCGCCCAAGCGAGACACGAAAGCATCATAGCTTTTTACGAGAGACTCATGATCAGAGTTTGCTTTTAAGGAATCCTCCATATAAAATTAATAGTATCTACATGATGCACTCATAGACTTGTTTGATGAAAATTTTTTACCACATTCTTTCCAATTCCCTTTTTGTCACGGTGACGAACTTTTTCGTGTGGTTCGCGTTCATTTTTTGGATGTATCTCGAAACCCGTTCCGTTCTTGCGACCTCTATTTCGGGCGGTGTGTTTATGCTCGCGATGTCATTCTCGAGTTTCTGGTTCGGATCGATCGTCGATCATCACAAAAAGAAACGAGTAATGGCGACGTCAACGAGCATCACGTTTGCTTTCTTTATCGCCGCATTTCTGTTTTACGCGTCGACCCCGGCGGAGAACTTTCGAGAGATGACGAGCCCGTCTTTGTGGATCCTTGCCGCTTTAGTTCTCTCTGGTATGCTGGCAAGTAATCTTCGCGGCATCGCACTGTCAACGATAGTTACGATAACCGTCCCAAAAGAGGAACGCGATCGCGCGAATGGCATGGTCGGAATGGTAATGGGATTTTCATCCATGGGAGCCGGCCTCTCAAGCGGATTTGCTCTGGCATATGCCGGTCTTTATTATGTCTTGCTTATCGGCGTGGTCCTCACCGCGCTCGCACTCATCCATCTTTATTTCCTTGAGATCCCCGAAGCCAATATCGTGAGTACCGGCGCAGGAGCCGGCAAGATCGATCTTCGCGGAACGATAGATCTCATGCGGACCATGCCCGGCCTTTTCGCGCTTATTTTCTTTACCACTTTCAATAATTTTCTGGGAGGAGTATTCATGTCGCTCATGGACCCTTATGGATTGACACTGGTAAACGTGCAGACGTGGAGCGTACTTTGGGGCGTACTAAGCGCGGGATTTATTCTGGGCGGTCTGTATATCGCAAAGAAAGGTCTCGGTCCGGATCCACTTCGAACGCTGTTTATGATCAACATCGTCATTTGGATCACAACCATTCTTTTTCCGATCCGTCATTCGATCATCATCCTTGCGATCGGTATTTTTATTTGGGTCTGCCTTGCTCCTTTCATTGAAGCGGCCGAGCACACGGTCATCCAAAAGATCGTTCCGCTAGAACGGCAGGGGCGCGTATTCGGTTTTTCCCAAAGCGTCGAAGTGGCAGCCTCCCCCCTTGCTGCTTTTCTCATCGGTCCGATCGCCGAATTTATTTTCATTCCCTTCATGACCACGGGAGCGGGAGTATCGCTCATCGGCGGCTGGTTCGGGACCGGCCCGGGACGCGGGATGGCGCTCGTATTCATCATGGCGGGTTTTGCCGGGCTTGCGGTAACGCTCATCTCGATGCGTTCGCCTGCTTATCAGCTGCTGGCAAAATTATATCGAGAAGCATAGTAAAAGCTTACCGTATCTCCTCACACCCCTTATTTTTTAACCAAAAAAGCTTTAAAATTCATTCGTCGTCATCCTGAACCGGGATTCAGGATCCACGTTGGTCGTTCCGTTTACGCCGTGGATTCCGGAGCCCTGTCCGGAATGACGGATAGGGGCGTGAGGAGATACCGCTTACCCTCTATATATATGAGCGATCGTCTAGTATACTACTATCATTATGAACAACAGCCGCCATACGAACGATGAAAACAAAAAAATAACCAATGAAGATATCGGCTTTGATGATAATTTTGAAACTCATTTAAAACACACGGAAGGAACGAATGATCTCCGCCCGGCAAGAGTTACGGCGGAGTATCGCGGATCTTACAAGGTCAAAAATGAGGACGGGGAATACGCGGCGAAAGTCACCGGAAAACAAATGTTTGAATCGGTCAGAAGAGAAGATTATCCTGCCGTGGGCGACTGGGTGGCCATTCTTCCGATCAACGAAGAACAAGCCGTGATCCATACTATCCTCCCGAGAAAAACGTGCATAAAAAGGAAGAGTATAAACAGCAGTGATACGCAGATCATCGCCGCAAATATTGATGCCGCACTGGTCGTCGAATCGGTCGGCCGTGATTTTAATTTGAACCGTTTTGAACGGTATTTTTCTCTTGCGAATGCGGGAGGCATTACGCCCGTTGCGGTATTGAATAAAATTGATCTTGTCTCAAAAGAAGAATTGGATGAAAAATTGGGCCAGATCAAAAAAAGGTTCGGAGACATTGATCATACCTTAACCAGCATTGTGACCGATGGGGGTTTAATGGAATTGAGAGACTATATCAAAAAAGGAAAGACCTATTGTTTTCTCGGTTCGTCCGGCGTGGGAAAATCCTCTTTGATCAATAAATTGCTCGGAAAAGATATTATCAAAACGGAAGACATCAGCGCAAGCGCCGAAAGAGGAAAGCATATCACCACGAAACGAGAAATGTATTTTTTGAAGGACGGAGGCATAGTGATAGACAATCCCGGCATGCGCGAAGTGGGAATGAGCGATGGAGCGGCCGGCGTGGACGATCTCTTTGAAAGAGATATCGCGTCTGATGCGCAGTGTAAATTCGCCGATTGTACGCACGTCCACGAACCGGGCTGCCGCGTTCTGGCGCGTATCAAAGCGGGAGAACTCGACGAGCGGAAATATTCCAATTACATCAGTCTGAAAAAAGAAACGGAATTCTATGAGATGACCGATGTCGAAAAAAGAAATAAGGACCGCCGTTTCGGAAAGTTCATAAAAACAGCAAAGGAAGAATTAAAAAAGTTCGAAGACCGCTAACCACAAAAAATCCATCGATCACTCGATGGATTTTTTGTACGTCATTAAAATAATATCGAACGATTATATGGCGTACTAAGAAACGCAGATATTAGAAATAATCTTAAATTTCTATGAAAAATACAAATTTAAAGTTTCTTTTCTTTTTGTTTCTCGGCGTTGTTTTATTGTCTCCATATTTTCCTCATGTAGCGGAAAGTGCGAGTACTCACAGACGGATCTTTTTTCCTAACGCCAAAACCATAGATACACAACCCCCGGAGGTCGCCATAACTTCAGCAACAGCAGGTGCCACAACGTCGGCAACGATCACCGTCAGGGTAGCCGCGACGGACAATGTCGGCGTTGCCGGAGTGAAACTTCGGATCGACGGAGAACCGATGCGCGTGGGCCCCTATGGAACGCAGGACATTGAAGATACTATTCCCCCATTCGAATTTACGTGGGATACTTCGGCGTATGCTGAAAATTCCGGCGGATGCAAAGGTCGTCTGTATAGCGATGGAACCCATGTTCTCACAGTGGTCGCACGAGATGCCGCGGGAAATATCGCCACAAGCGCGCCGGTTTCCATCGTGGTGAGCAACCCCGATGTCAACGCGCCGACGGTTTCCATAACGGCACCGATCTCCGGAAGCACTGTTTCGGGAACAAGCACTATTTCCGTGATAGCGAATGATCAATGCCCCGGACGAGTTTCCGAGGTCACCCTCAAGCTCGATGGTGAACCTCTCAATGTTGGAGAAGCAACAATTTCGCGCGGCGGTCGTTATGAATTCCAATGGAATACCTCGTCTATTACGAATGGCAAACACAAACTTGTGGCACAAGCACGCGATACTGCGGGGAATATCGGTGTGAGTGCTACTGTTTCCATAAAAGTCAATAATGCAGCGAAAATTTTTCGTTCGGTTTCAAACAAAGTACGGATAGACCCAAAATTGACATATACGTGTGAGAACGATGTATTACAATTTGCGGATATGACAGTGCATTATAAAATACACAACACAACTGGTGTGCAACTTTACACACATGCAGCAGGACTACCTACAGCAGGATCCCCCATCGATTCGACAAAGGACATATCATACAGAATATTTGCCAGAGCGACACCAGATCACCTTCCGGTATCCATGTATTCCTTGTATTATTTCAAGTGGCCACCATTTCCCGACAAACTATTGTTGACAGAAAGCGCTACCATTAAAAGCGCCGCCACAACGTCTAATGGTGTCATAGAACCAATGACTATTGTCGCGACTGATACCCACACTTTTGTGTTGCATCCGAATGATGTGTGCAGGACCAATCAAACAAAAAAATAATTTGAACTTAAAACAAAGCTGGAAAAAAATGAAAAAATGTCCTTATTGTGCTGAAGAGATAAAAGATGAGGCGATAAAATGCAGACATTGCGGCTCCGCGTTATTGTCGACCTACACAGTAAAAGTTGATAAACACCCCCTTTACGGAACATCTTGCCTATTAGGTTTAATCCTTCCCTATGCCGGAATCATTCTCGGGATTGTCTACCTAACAAAATCGGCACCATTGGATAGAAAACTGGGGGAAAATGCTGTAGTGTACGGAATTATCGGGCTCATCGTTCAAGGACTTATTGTGTCTTCTCTTTTTTTCTGAGGTGAACTCCGATACCTCGCGCGACGACGTGGATACCGGATCCCTGTCCGGTATGACGACAGGTAAGTTGAAGGCAGAAATAAGCGATACGAAAGACTCCACCTGAGACGGGTTTTAGTCCCACCCAGACCGAGACGAAAGTTCAATAACAAAAAAGCCATCAAGTGATCGATGGCTTTTTTGTTTGATTTATTTAATTGTTCACAATAACGCTTATGATCTGGCGGTCGTTGTTTCCGTGAGGATCGGTTGCGGTTGCTTTCAAGGTGTGCGTGCCGTTCGGGACGGTCGTTGTGTCCCATTGAATAGTGTAGGGTCCGGTCGGGTAGTTTTCTCCGAGCGGAATTCCGTCGACGGCAAAGAAGAAGTTGGAAACTCCCGACTCGTCGGTTGCCGCGGCTTGCAGCGTGACAACTCCGGAAACGGTTTGTCCTTCGAGCGGATCAGTAAAAGCAACGCTTGGAGCGGTCGTCTCCGCGGGGGTGCACGAACCTCCCGCCGTCAGAGAAACGTCATCAACGGAAAGCGTGGTTTCGCTGCTGATGATATGGTAGAGCGAAACGGTCGATACTCCGACCGGCGGACAGAAACTTCCGGTGGCGGCTTTCCATGTATCGGTCGGAACCAATTCTTTCGCCACTCCGAAATAGTGTTCTTGCCCATTCGTCATGACATATCCTCCGATCACATCGGAAATGTCGCCTGCTTTGTACCAATCGGAATAGGTATACCGAGTTCCGCTCTCTACGGGGATCCCGGCGAAAGACCATTTGGAATCGCCTCCCCCGGACTCCGGATATGATGTTATTGCAACGCTCGCCGCTTTCCCTCCGTTCCTTCCTTCGACCGGATAGAAATAGGAAGTTGTCTGGCTTCCCCATGCTCCGCGGAACCAGCCGGAAGGATCACCGTTCGCGGCAACCTCTTCAAAGGTGCCATTTGAGATCAGATTTATTTCTCCTCCTCCCGGATCGGACTGTTTTAATGTAAGAGAATAATTATCAGTGATCAAGGTTCCGTTCCCTACCAATTCTTGAATAACAGAAAGGCGCTGAACATTGGCGGGGATCGCGATCGTCTTTTTTATCTGCGTCGGAGATGCGGCCGGCGGGATGCTATCGAGAAATACATAATCATAGGTGCCGTTCGCGAATCCGAATTCAGCGATAAGATCAGTATCGGCAGTTGAAGTATAGTATCCGGAAAAATCATATTCCGCGCCCGGCGTTACGAATACCGGATCGTGATACCATTTTGCCGAACCGCTGACATAATTACTCACCTCAACTTTTCCGGCGGACATTCCATCCAGTCCGGCGACCGGATAGGTGAACTTTTGACTCATACTGCCGTAGAAGTCGCTCATCCAATACAACGGTCTTTCCGCTGCGTTCGGGTCGACGGTTTCCATCGATCCGTTCTTTATGAGATTTCCGCCGCCGCTTTGCTGGCCGTTGTTCAGATACAGATTGATGCTTTGCGTACCGATAAGTCCTGCGCTGTCGGTGACAGTGAGGAGCACTTCGGTATACACATCGAGT
Organism: Minisyncoccota bacterium; assembly: GCA_023229825.1. Classification (GTDB taxonomy): domain Bacteria; phylum Patescibacteriota; class Minisyncoccia; order Phycocordibacterales; family CAIJYI01; genus CAIJYI01. The sequence goes on along the minus strand of JALNYN010000007.1, from coordinate 29,226 downwards.
TCGCCTCCGTGATCAGGAGCATTGAATGTCGGAGCTGATACGCCATCGAACTCTTCAAGAACATGCGTGTGAATATTGTGATGAAGAATGATCGACCAGTGCATCGACGATGCCGGAAGCGCGCCGTCTTCGGCATCCGTTCCCTGTCCGCGCAAATTTATCGGACTTCCGGAAGTATAGAGGGTTCCGCTCGCAGGAGATACTATCTCCGCACTCGGCGATTGATTACCGACAGTGATCTTGATCGTTTTAATATCGACGCCTCCTTTTCCATCGGTCACTTTCAGCACGGTCGAATACGTTCCGTTATCGCTAAAAACGTGAAAAGGACTGTCGCTGTTTGAAGTCGCACCGTCGCCGAATGTCCAGCGATATTCAAGAGCGTCACCGTTCGGATCAGACGATCCCTCCGAAGAAAATTGCACGGAAAGAGGAGCGAGGCCCGAGGTGCGCGATGCGTTTATCACGGCCGAAGGATTCCTGTTCCCCGTCGTATACACCAGTCTTTCGAGCGTTCCTTTATAAATGGAAATATAATAGACGTTTCCGTCGAGACCCGTTGACAGATCGACGGGACCTCCGGGGTTATCGATGATGTCTTCTCGGACAGATAAAACATTATTGTTCTCATCGAGAGTAATGCGTCGAATGAAATTCTGAGCGAAGTCTCCGAAGAAGAGCGAGTTCGAATATTCCGCCGGATAAGCGGAGCCGGTAGGAAATGCTCCCGCCGTTACGGCTCCCGCACCCGCCTGATCATGCTGGTAAAAATATATGGGATCAACAGCTCCTGCTGCCTGACAATTGTACCCCGGACCGCCGGGCGCTATCGTTGTCGGCGCATTGCCTTCTTTGCAGGGCCACCCGTAATTTTTCCCGGGAAGGATCCTATTGATCTCTTCCCAAGTGCTCCATCCAACGTCTCCTGCGAAAAGCGCTCCGTCGGACGGCCGGAAATTGAATCGAAACGTGTTGCGCATTCCATAGGCGTAAACCTTCGAGCGATTCGAATTCGGATCGCCGTTATAGAACGGATTATCAGAAGGTGCGGTGCCGTCGGCATTGATCCGCAAGATCTTTCCGCCAAGGCTGTCGAGATTCTGCGAGCGAAGGGCTCTAACGTCGACATAATCGAAACTTGCTCCCTCTCCGAGAGAAGCGTACAGTTTGCCGTCCGGACCGAATCGAAGTCCTCCCGCACTATGGCTGGAAGAATCGGACGGGATGCAATCAGACGTCACCGCGAAATTGTCGCAGGAAGGAGATCCCGCTGTGCCGCCTACGCTGCCGACAAGGATCTTCTTGCTTGATTCACTCGCTTCGTCGCCGATGACGGTAACCCGTACGATCCTCGCGGTCTTCGAACCGGAAAAGTTCGCCCCCGGAGAGTTTTCAAAAGTATACGACAAATACAAATACCCGTTGTCGATGAAATTCGGATCCGCGGCGATGCCGATCAAACCGCGATCGCCGTACGTATTCACATCCGTAAGGGTGATCACCGGATTCGGAAGCAAAGCACCGTTCTTAACGGCGCGGATGATTCCGTTCTTTTCTGCGATAAAAATTCGTCCGTCCGGAGAAAAAGCCATGCTGGTCGGAAGCATCAAACCTCCTGCTATGGTCTGTGCTTCAAAACCGGGAGTGCCTGATGGAGTATTTGAAACCGTAACCGACACGCCTTCGCTCGATCCGATATTTCCGGAAGTATCTTTTGCTTTAGCAAGCAGCGTATGCGAACCGTTGGAAAAAGCAGCAGTATCGATAACGAACGCGTAAGGGGAAGAAATATCTTTAACCCCCGCAGGCGCGCCGTCAACAAAAAGTTCCACTTCGGCAACGGCGACATTGTCGGTCGATGAGGCATTAACAGTCACCGTTCCCGAGATCGTCGAGAGCGGAACCGGAGAAGTAATGTTTACAGAGGGAGCCGTAAGATCTGCCGAGTTGCTCATCAAAGAGAACGCGTCGGTTTCAAGCGTGCCGACAGAAGAAAGCAGGTGAAAAACGGTCATCTTTGCAGCTCCGGCCGGTACGGTAATATTGTAATTTGTCTCCGTCCAGTTGGCGGCAACCGGAAGATCGGCGATGAACTGATATTGGTATCCGCCGGACACGGCAAATTGAGCAACGAGCGAACTCGCGACCGTGGACCGATACATATCCTTGAAATTATAGATCGCACCCGCCGTTACCGGCACTTCCGAAAAATACCATTTGGCATCGCCGCTCACGTATGAGGTGATCTCGAGCTTTGCCGCTTTCGCTCCTTGCTGACCGGTTACGGGATAAGTGAATACGGGAGTATTTTGCCCCCAGCCTCCGCGCATCCATGAAAGCGGGTTGCCATTTGTGCCTGCGGTTTCCAGCGAGTCGTTTTGTATTAGGTTGCTTCCGGAAACCGAGTTATTGATACTGACATTAACCGGCGTACTCGTTCCGATATTTCCGGCCGCATCTCTTGCTCTGGCCGCGAGCGAATGAGAACCGTTCGAAAAAGCGCGGGTATCAAGAGAAAATTCATAAGGAGAAGAAAGATCTTCGGCGCCAATTACCGCCCCATCTACAAGCAGCGATACGCCGACGACGCCGACGTTATCGCTTGCGCTTGCGTTTACCGCCACGATACCTGACACTTCATTTCCATTTCCCGGTGCGAGAATGGAGGTGCTTGGAGAAACCGTATCAGCGACGGCTGTTTCTTCCATAAGGGAATAGTCGTCGGTGATCAGATAACCGACCGCATTGATATGATGAAAAACTGTCATCGCAACCGCATTTGCAGGAGTGGTAAAAGTAAATTGTTTTTGCGTCGCGGATGGAACAGCCGGAACTGTTCCGAGCGCGGCATATGAGAACGCTCCGCTGGTATTTTTATATTGAATGGTGTAGGTCGTTGAAACATTGGAAATATATTTATTTGAAAATACATATTTCGTTGACGGCTTCACCGCTACTTCGGAAAAATACCATTTCGCATCTCCATCAGTATGTGCCGTCATGTCGACACGAACCGACTTCGTTCCGGCGAGTCCGGCTTCGGGATAGGTATAGGTCACAGTGTTCGCACCCCAGCGGCCTTTTTGCCACGAGTTAGGAACGGCGGTGCCATTCTCCACCGAAGGATTTTGCACGAGATTTATCGGAGCTCCGATACTATCATCGCTTAAATAAAAAAGCATTGAGGACAAAACAACGCCGGACAATACCGGCAGTGCGTAGCGTTTACTTCTTGCGTTCATATAGGTGATCTTAATTTTGATAAAATTTAATAATAGATAACGATTCTTCATGATGAATATGATAAATTAATGAACGAGGGGGGTGTCGGCGCGTGCACTTTGACAAAGCAAGTCTTTAGTGATATTCTCTAGTTCGGAATTGTTCTCCGAAGGTGGAAAAATGAAGAAATTAAATAGCTGGAAAGAACTTCAAAAAGGACGCGTATACAATCAGATCTACATAGGAAGAAATGCGGACTATGCGAAAATAAACGGAAAAGAAACTTTTAAAGTGCTCGATACCAAGCCGGAGTTAAGGCTCTATGTGCTCTATGGTCAATTTGGCTGGCCCACCAAAGACGACTTACGGTCGACAAAAATACCTGTCCCAAATCCCGACATGTATTTTGAGGATTTTGAACTTTTTGAACCGGCAGATGAAAGCGAGTGGTTTAAGAAATCCATGAAGTTCTCTTCTGTGGCAACGGCATTGCAGGAAGGTTTACTCAAAGCGGAAGATATCTGCAATATTGAGATAGCCCGCTCTGTGTTCAGCCCCTTCTACGATGCTAAATCGCGATCAGGCGGCATATGGCTGTATTTTCCGGTCGAAGGAAGGACCGTCCTTCCTCTGCTTCAGACAGTATACATCGTCTGGAAAAATTGGGACGAAGTTCGCGCCGATCTTGAAAAACATGGCACAACGATAAACTGGTACAAGTAACCGCAAAGCTCCGACGAGGTCGGAGCTTTTTTATTCTCATTTTATTTACATCAATCAAGCGTTATAATAGTTACGACGTTCGGACGAACGGATGCGGTCGATACTTATTCAAGTTTGATAAACAAATAAATATCTTATGAACAAAACATTATTTACATTAGCGATCGCTGGAGTTATTTTTGCCGGTGCGGGTTCCGCGCTTGCAGGAGGAGGATTCGATGAATTCGGTTATAACGATACCGCGCGAATATTTAATGGAACGGGAGAAAGCTGGTCTCTTGAAAAAGGCTTGCCGGCCGATTATCTCGGCGACTATGCAAACGACAAGCTGATCATGAAATGGAACGCGGAATGGGATAGGGGTAATGCCGAAGGCTGGACCGATCCCAACGGCTATGATGCTTGGGAAAATAATGAATGGAACGGCAGCGGAAAGGACGGATCCGGAGCCGTTTGGCATTATAAGATCAAATGGGTCGGCGATTACGTCGCAGATCCTACTTTGATCCCCGAGGGCGGATATGGTATCTGGGGACAATTTGCCGTGATCATGGATCAGGGCAAGGACCTTTCCTACGGCCCGGGACACCTCTGGTTCGCGCACGCGTCGCCAGCCGGTTACGGAAATTAAACTTAGTTTATAAAGAAGACCTTTTTTAAAGGTCTTCTTTTTTACTCACATTCCGTACGTCGTCCGCCGGACGGGAGTTGCACTCCCGTTCATGACGTTTGTGATGTCTGCTAAAAGTTGGGTGCGAAAAACAAAAGCTTATCTGTCAGTTCAAACGTTTCGAACGGGGGTACAACCCCCGTCCGGCGGCAAAAACTTTTTGTGCGGTAGATCGAATGTGGTATAGTATTTCCATGAATACCTACACAAAAAAAATAATTTTTGCGGCCGTGCTGGCGGCGGTCGGATCGGTTCTGTATTTTTTTTATTTCTCGCCGAATAATACCGCACCGACAGAAGACCCTAAAACAGCGGTACTTGCATTTTATAATAATTATCAGAATTGCGTGAAAGATCCTCCGCGCGAGGCAAAAGAGAAAGTTTCCGAATACTGCCAAAGCCATACCGGAGTTTCGACAGTCGATCTTGAAAAGAATATTGCCGCCGCGGGCATCGCCAAACTCGGAGCCGATCCGATCGTCTGTGCGCAAAACCTTCCCGAGAGTATTTTGATGGGCGATGTCAAAGCTGTCGACGAGCGATCATCCATAGTTACGGTAAAAGAATCTTTCGGCGATCAAAGTCTCGATGTTCGCGCATATGTCAAAAAAACCGCAGACGGATGGTTCGTCGATAATGTCGTGTGCCCCGCCCCTGATCCGGCATCCGATCCGGAAATAATAAAAAACTGGGCGATCTATACGAACGACGAAAAAGGAGTTTCGTTTAAATATCCCGCGAGCGCCGGTTCGAATTTTCCCCCGGAAATAAGAACCATGCCGACCGGTATTGAAGTTTCATTTCGAAGCATCGGAACGGAATTTACTTTCATGATCCAGCCGATCCGGCCGGGAATTCCAAAATACTTTAAAGGCTCGATCTTTCAGGAATCGGACGAGGTCGGTTCCGTCCGATGGGATATTTCTCTCTCTATGGATCCCCCGTTCGTCGCTTATCAAACCACCAAGAACGGCACGCGATACACTTTTGTCTTTACGAACCGAACCGAAAAAGATGCGGTGCAGGAGAGTATTCTCAAAAGCGTAAATTTTCTGGCTGCGGCGAAAGCTTCCCAAAAAGAAACCGTAATGGTAAGTATCGGTGAGAAAAAAACCGCGTCGGATGTTTCGATCGCCCCGAGAGAACTGCTCGAAGACAGCCGATGCCCGGCGAACGTACAATGCATTCAGGCGGGTACCGTCCGCATGAAAGCTCTCATGATAAGCGGGCTCGGAACAGCGCTGCAAGAGTTTGCGCTCGGAAAAATGATCACGACCGAAGCGGAAGAGGTCACGCTCATCGAAGTATTGCCCGCCGCCGTTGCCGGAGTAAAGATCGAACCGTCCGCATATCAATTCGTGTTTACCGTGAAAAAGAGATAAATTCGGACATAAAAAACCGCTCCGACGAATGTCGGAGCGGGGATAAGTTAAAAGAACAATTATACTGTTTGGCTATTTTCGCCACCTCAAGAGACGAACGACCTGCCAAGGACGGAACGGATAGACCGCAATGGCGGCAACACCGCTTATTGCATGTATCAGCCGTCCGAACGGCAAAAGCGTAAAGAGCGTTGTCATTCCAATAAAGATATGGATCTTGTAGATCAACGGAACACCGGCGACCAGATCGGCAGCGCCCGGCTGAAAGGTGACTATATTCTGCGCCCAGCTTGAGAGTGCGATCATAACGTCTCCATGAGGATGACCGGCTGAAACGGGAATGGTTGCGAGTCCTGTCATAACGCTTAGTAAAAGCGAAACGAGAACTACATAATCCATCGGCACGCTCGTTCTGCGAACTCTCAGAAAATATATTCTTCGAAAAAGCAAAAGCGAAAGGCCTACGAGAACCATTCCTCCAAATACGCCTCCTCCGACCATCGCCAGCATTTGCTTGTGAGCGATGGAAATAAAGGGCTCGTATATCTCATGCGGAGTTAACAGTCCGACTACGTGTCCGCCGAGGAGCAAGAAAATGCCCCAATGGAGGATCCTTAAGCTGAGCCGATGCAGCCGGTCGGTTTCGAGAAACATATCTGAACTCGCCTTCCAGCTTTCAGGATAATGACGGTAGCGATACCGGCATCCCACGATGCAGATGGCGAGTGCGATATACGGATAAATGCCGAAAAGAAAATAATTCATAGCAAGGCCTCCAGTGGTTGCGGAGCGATCGGCGACATACTCTCCAGTACTTCAAATACTGCTGCGTATGCGCTTTCCCTCTTCATGAGATTATTCTTTATAACGGCAAACAAGTGTATCGTCCTTCCCAGAATTTCTTCCGCTTCTTCTTTTGAAAGAACGGAAAGATATTCCAAGACGTCCGGAACAAAATCCGGCAGCTCTCCGCTTTGCGCGACGAAATCGTGCGAAGCGTACTTCTCCAGAAGATCGGAAAGCGCCAGTCCTCGCGCGGCATCCTCGCCGTACAGATGTTCATAGAGAAAAAGCGAATTGCCTCTTCCCTGTTCAAAAGTATCAGTGTAATGCATTTCAAGAGAAAGCAAAGGTTCCGCCTTTAATTTCTCAAAGAGCGGGGCAAGCACTTCCGCCGCCCCTTTGTTTTCATCAGCTTCTTCGTGGAGGATATCTTCAAGACCTCCGATGTTTTCGACGCATTCCGCGCTCGGATATTCGAGAAGAAGCGAGAGAATAAGATAAGTTTTCATTTCATATCTCCATTTTTTTCTTTCGATGACCCAAGCGGACCGAAAGGTCTTCCAATGAAGGAGTTTCGCCGTGCGCACAACCGTTTCCGGAAGTGAACCCGCACGCGCCCTTTTCATCAAAAGCATTCAGAGCATATTCTTTATGGCTCGTCGGAATGACGAACCGATCTTCATAGTCTGCGATACCGAGATATCGGTACATTTCTTCGGCTTGCTTTTCCGTCAGTCCGGCCTCCCGCAAAAATTCGCTCTTTTCTTCGCTGTTCAGCGTTTTTTCGCGCCGGTATTCCCGCATCGCGATCAAACGTTTCAACGCCAGCACAATAGGAGCCTCACTTCCCGCCGTTAACAGATTGGCGAGATATCTCACCGGAATTCGAAGCGATTCTATATCGGGGAAAAATCCTTTTTTTGCGATAAGCCCATTTTCCGCGGCCGACGTGATCGGAGAAAGCGGCGGTACATACCATACCATGGGCATCGTTCTCCACTCGGGGTGGAGAGGAAACGCGATCTTCCACTCGACCGCCATTTTATAGACGGGCGATCTTCTCGCCGCTTCGATCCAAGACGGAGGAATGCCTTGTTCTTCCGCAATGCGCGCAATGTTGCCATCGTGCGGATCAAGGAATATTTTCAGCTGTTCTTCGTACAGGTCTTGCTCGTTCGCGGCGCTGGCGGCTTCTTCGATACGATCGGCATCATAAAGAATAACGCCAAGATATCGAATACGTCCTACGCAGGATTCCGAACACAAGGTCGGAAGACCCGCCTCGATCCGAGGAAAACAGAAAACGCACTTTTCGGATTTTTTCGTATCCCAGTTAAAGAATATCTTTTTATAAGGACACCCCGAAACGCACATGCGCCAGCCTCGGCATTTGTCCTGATCGATGAGAACAATGCCGTCTTCCGCGCGTTTGTAGATCGAACCCGTTGGGCACGAAGCGACGCACGAGGGATTAAGACAATGTTCGCAAAGCCGAGGCAGATACGCCATGAAGGTGGTTTCAAATAAAGAATGCATCTCTTTTTGAATACCTTCAAAGTTTTTATCTTTTCCTCGTTTTTCAAATTCTCCTCCGAGATCATCTTCCCAGTTCGGACCTTTTTCGATCTTTTTCATCGGTTCGCCCGTGACTACCGACCGCGGTTTCGCCGTCGGCGGGGTCGTGAGACCTTCCGGAGCAGTTTCCAAATAATCATAATCGAAAGTGAACGGATCATAATAGTCCTCCGCCAGGCTTGGCATATTCGGATTATCAAAGATATTGGCGAGAAGTTTAAGTTTCGCGCCTTGTTTCAATTCCAGTTTTCCCGCTTTGTTGAGAACCCATCCTCCTTGAAATTTTTCTTGGTCTTCCCAATTCGTGGGAAATCCCGTGCCCGGTTTCGTTTCGACATTGTTCCACCATTGGTACTCGGCGCCTTTCCGCGATGTCCACAAATTCTTGCAGACGACGGAACAGGTGTGGCAGCCGATGCATTTGTCGAGATTCAAAACCATGGCAATTTGCGCTCTGATCTTCATAGTTGCCTCCTTTGTTCAGAGTGGCGTCCGACGCTGCCGCCGGACGCGATTTGTTTTACCATTTTACGTCTTGTTTCATTTTGCGCACGATGACGAACTCATCGCGATTCGATCCGACGGTTCCGTAATAATTGAAACCGTAAGAAAGCTGCGCGTAGCCGCCGATCATGTGCGTCGGCTTCACGACCGTGCGAGTGACGCTGTTGTGTATCCCTCCTCGTTTTCCGCTCATCTCCGCTTGCGGCATATTCACGTTCTTTTCCTGAGCGTGATACATAAGGATCATTCCCCGAGGAACGCGCTGGCTTAAAACCGCGCGAACCGCGAGCGTACCGTTTTCATTCCATATCTCGATCCAATCGTTATCGACGATACCCGCCTCTTTTGCATCATCTTCGGAAATCCATGCATTCGGACCTCCGCGCGAGAGCGTCAGCATTCTCAGGTTATCGGAAAAGTTCGAGTGAATTCCCCATTTTTGATGCGGGGTGATCCAATTCAAAACTATTTCTTTATTTCCATTCTTGGAAAATCCCAGCACAGACTCGATCGTTTTCGTGTCGATCGGCGGTTTGTATACCGCGAAACCTTCACCGAACGCGATCATCCATGCGTGATCTTGATAGAATTGCTGGCGACCCGTGAGCGTACGCCATGGTATCCGTTTGTGGACGTTGGTCCAGAAAGCGGTATAACATACTTCCTCAGATTCGATACCGCTCCAGATCGGAGAAGAAATGATCTTCCTCGGCTGAACAACGATATCTTTGAACCGTATCTTGTCCGCCTCTCTCGGTTTGGCGAGGTCGGCGAGAGAAAGACCGGTTATCTTTTCAAGCGCTTCCCATGATCTCACCGCGACCGCACCGTTCGTTTCCGGAGCGAACTCGAGGATCATTTCGCACGCTTGCACTGCGCTTTCGATCTTCGGCATTCCTTTTGAAACGCCTTCTTCTTCCACACAGCCGTTTATGGCTTTAAGACCATCGACTTCTTTTTCCGTATTCCACGAAATTCCTTTTCCTCCGTTACCAAGTTTCGACAGAAGCGGACCGACCGACGTAAATTTCTTGTACGTGTTCGGATAGTCTCTTTCGACCACGGTAATGTTCGGCATCGTTTTTCCGGGAACCGGTTCACACTCTCCTTTTTTCCAATCCTTCACTTCGCCGAACGGCTGTCCGAGTTCCCCCGGAGAATCATGAAGCAGCGGAGTAAGCACCACGTCTTTTTCCACTCCGAGATTTCCTTCCGTGAGTTCCGCAAATTTCTTCGCGACGCTCCGGAAAATTTCCCAGTCCGTTTTCGATTCAAAAAGAGGATCTACGGCGGCTTGCAGCGGATGAATGAACGGATGCATATCCGATGTGTTCATATCATCTTTTTCATACCACGTGGCGGAAGGAAGCGCGATGTCGGCATACAGAACGGATGTTGATTTTCGGAAGTCCAAAACAACGAACAGGTCGAGTTTTCCCTCAGGGGGATCCTCTCTCCATTCGGAGTCGGTCGGTTTCATATCTTTCGATTCGTTGCCCAAGACCGCGGATTGCGTTCCCAGCAAATATTTCAAAAGATATTCATGTCCTTTGCCGCTCGATCCCAAAAGATTTGAACGCCAAAGAAACAGGTTGCGAGGATAATTTTCCTCTTTGTCAGGGTCTTCGCATGCGAATCGGATCGTACCATCCTTCAGTCCGGATACCACGTATTCGGACGGAGATATTCCCGCCCTATCCGCCTTCTTTGCAATTTCAAGCGAATTTACGTCCAAAGCCGGCAGTGTCGGCAGCCATCCCATGCGAATAGCACGGGTGTTCCAGTCATACAAATGACTATTGCCCAGCGATGTATCCGCGAGCGGCGACAAAATTTCCGAAACTTTCAGTTTTTCAAAACGCCACTGATCTGAGTGTGTGTAAAAAAATGAAGTTCCGTTCATCTGCCGCGGAGGACGCGACCAGTCGGTCGCAAACGCAAGCGGCGCCCAGCCGGTTTGAGGTCGGAGTTTTTCCTGTCCCACATAGTGAGCCCATCCGCCTCCGGATTGTCCGACGCATCCGCACATCATGAGCATATTCATAATGCCGCGATAGGTCATATCGGAATGGTACCAGTGGTTGATAGCCGCACCGAGAATGATCATCGATCTGCCGAGCGTTTTATCCGCGTTTTCAGCGAATTCGCGCGCGACTTTTATGATGAGCTCTTTGCTTACGCCGCAATGTTTTTCAGCCCATGCAGGCGTATACGGTGCGACTTCGTTATAACTCTCTTCTGTGACATCGGGATCTCTGCTCACGCCGTAATTGGCCAAAAGCAGATCGTACACCGTTGCGGCAAGCACTTCTTTTCCATTTAAGAAAAATTTCTTTACCGGAACGCTGCGCAAGAGAATATTCTCGCTCTCGTCGCCTCCGAAATAAGGCATGGAAACCTTCACGGTCTCGTCCTCTGTTCCGAGAAGCGAAAGGCGCGGCGTGATCTCTTCAGAAAGAAGATTCCACTTTCCACTTTCGTCCCAGCGAAAACCGATGCTTCCGTTCGGAACGGCAATATTTCCGGTACGTTCATTTATAAGTACCGTTTTCCACTCGCTCTTCTCTTCTTTCATGGTTTGATCGAAGTCTGAAGCGCGAAGGAATCTTCCGGCTTGAAAGGTTCCGTCTTTCTCTTCGAGCGCCACGAGCAGCGGCATGTCGGTATAGGCTTTGCAGTATTCGGAAAAATATAAGCTCCGGTTTTTTGAGTGATACTCGTTTAAGATCACGTGCCCCATTGCCATAGCAAGAGCGGCATCGTGTCCTTGTTTCGGGTGCATCCAGAGATCGGCAAATTTTACCGCTTCGCTGTAATCCGATGAAACGACGACAGACTTCGTGCCGTTATATCGAGATTCCGAAAGAAAGTGCGCATCAGGCGTTCTCGTTTGCGGGACATTCGAACCCCAAACCAAAATGTATTTGGAATTGTACCAATCCGCGCTTTCGGGAACATCCGTTTGCTCGCCCCAGACTTGAGGCGAAGACGGAGGCAGATCGCAATACCAATCATAGAATGAAAGGTTCGCGCCGCCGATAAGAGAAAGATATCTCGTTCCCCCGGAGTAGCTTGCCATAGACATAGCGGGTATGGGTGAGAATCCGACCACCCGGTCGGGTCCGTATTTTTTGATCGTGTAAATGTTGGCCGCGGCGATGATCTCCATAGCCTCGTCCCACGTCAAACGAACAAAACCGCCCATTCCTCGTTTCGTCTTATAGCTTTTTGTTTTTTCGGGATCCTCAACGATCGATGCCCATGCGGAAACAGGGTCAAGCGTTTTTCTCGCCTCACGCCATATCCGTACCAATGCGCCTCGAGCAAGAGGATGTTTGAGACGCGCCGCGCTGTATAAATACCACGATGCGCTGGCACCTCGAGGGCAGCCGCGCGGTTCATGGTTCGGAAGTCCGGGTCTGGTCCGAGGATAATCCGTTTTTTGAACTTCTCCGATCACCAGTCCGTTTTTTACTTGTATTTCCCAGCTGCATGAGCCGGTGCAATTTACCCCGTGCGTCGAACGCACGGTCTTTTGAACGCCGAGCCGATCCCGATAGAGTCTTTCCCAATCACGGCTTTCTTCTGTCACTACCTCGTGTTCGTTCGAAGTTTTTCCAAACAAACGCGAAAGTTTATCTAAGGTTCTCTTCATCTATTTTTCTCCTTCTGTTTTGCAGTCAATTTCATTATGTCAAAGAGCGGTATATCTCAAAACAAAAAATTCGCAACAAATCGTGCTCTTTGCCATTCATCTTCTTTACGGTCATGTTCCCGAAATATACATATGCTTCTACAATGTTAGATTTCACCTAAATTGTCAAGCTGTCTATTGACAACATGAGCTTTTTTGTTTAGTTTAGGTATGGATGATCGATCAATAATTCTCGATTTTTTCGATCCCTCTTGTTTTTTCCAAGATAGAATGAGGTTATTATGAAAGCAAAAAAAGAAACTCCGCTCGTCTATTCGTGCTCCGGATGTTCAAGCGCCGCGCAACTGGCAAATTTTCTCGCTCTGCAATTGAATAAAGACGGCACCGCAGAAATGTCATGCATCGCGGGCGTTGGCGGCGATGTTCCCGCTTTGGTAAAAAAGGCGACGGAACCGGACAGAAAGATCGTAGCGATCGACGGCTGTCCGCTGGTCTGCGTTGAATCCTGTTTGAAACGCCACGGCGTAAAACCGACTCTGCACATTAAGCTTGCCGAGATGGGCGTAAAGAAAATACAGAATACTGACTTCGACCCCGCTGACGCGGAACGACTCTACGGCGAGGTAAAAGAGAAGATCCACGCTCTTTAATCGAAGATGATGTCTTCATGAGGTCACCCGACGCAAGCCGGGTGATTTTTTTATAAAAAATTGACAGAAACTGTTTTTTACGTTTACATGTGTTGAGGTATCGATCGAAATTTTTTGATCCGTTATTTTTGAACATTGAAATTTCAGGGGTTTATTATGGAGCTATTCACTTCCAATGAAACAAAAAGAAATCTGGTGCTCTCCATGAGCACGTTCGGATTTGTCGTCTGTTTCGCCGTATGGGTCATTTTTTCCATCATCGGCAAACCAATACAAGCGGAACTCGGACTTTCAAACACCGAGTTCGGCGTTCTCATCGGTACGCCGATATTAACCGGCGCATTCCTTCGTCCGCTTTTCGGCGCCTTATCAGATCGCTTCGGCGGACGGCGGGTATTTTTCCTTCTCATGATCTCGGCATTGCCTCCGCTTTATTTGATCGGAGGATGGGCTTCTGCTTACTGGCATTTTCTTGTTTTGGGTCTGTTCGTCGGCATCGTGGGAACGTCATTCGCTGTCGGGATCAGCTATGTAGTAAAATGGTTCCCGAAAGAACGGCAAGGATTTGCCATGGGGATCTTTGGTTCAGGTAATGTCGGGACGGCTCTCACGCAATTCGCGGCGCCGATCTTGATCGCTGCCTACGGGTGGAGAATGGTGCCAAAAGTGTATGCGGTCATCCTGCTCATGGTTGCGATCATTTTTCTTTTGTTCACTTTTACGGACGAAAGCCACCGGACAAACACAAAGATCTCGGAACAATTTGCTGTGATGAAAGATCCCAAAGCGTGGAGATATTTTCAATATTACTCGCTTACGTTCGGAGGATTTATCGCACTCGCTCTTTGGATGCCTTCCTATTACATGAGCGCATACGGATTTACTCTCCAAGACGGCGCTCTGATGGCGATGGTATTCGCTCTGCCGGGAAGTCTGATACGGGCATACGGCGGATGGCTTGCAGATAAATATGGAGCGTTCAAAGTGACACGCTCGATTATGTGGGTGGCGCTCTTCTGTCTTACGATAATCTCATATCCGCCTTCGGATGTTATCTTCCATACGCTGAACGGCGATATCGTGATCCCCATTCACATCAACATGTGGGTCTTTACCGGGGTTCTTATGGTTCTCGGACTGGCGCTTGGTATCGGCAATGCCTCGATCTTCAAATATGCGGCCGACGATTTTCCAAAAAATACCGGAGCCGTTTTTGGGGCCATTGGTCTCGGCGGCGGTTTGGGCGGATATCTCTTGCCGATAATCTTTGGAGCGATCCTCGACTATACCGGTATTTATACCACCGCCTTTATGTTCCTCTGGGGAGTCGCAGCCGTATCGCTTACCGCCCTCTATTGGTCGAAACAAAACTAGTCCTTTTTTATTCAAAACCGTCCCACGTTGGGACGGTTTTTTTATTTTATCTCTGTCTGTACATCCGCACGGTGAGCGGTATGAAAATGGAGAGATAGGCGATCTGGATCAGAAGACGAGCCCATTCCATTTTTGTGGAATAGCCGAAAAGTATCGCGAAAGGAGCGCCGAGAATTCCTTTGTGCGACCAGATACTGCTGCTTGGGATATGGAGATCATAGACGAACTGTCCGAGCCATCCTATTTCAATTCCTCTGAATGCGAGAAATTCGATGAATTCATGCACGCCGTATCCGAGCATGCCGGCCACGATGAGAACGATAATGAGGCTTGAATAATAAAATATTTTATTCACGTCGATATGCGTGCCGTATCGATACATGGCAAAAGAAAGAACAAGCGCCGTAAAAGTACCCGCCGAAAATCCCAAGATCGTATTTGCCGGATCTTTGATCAGATACGGAAAAAGAAAAAGTACGATCTCAAGGCCTTCGCGCAAAACGACCAAAAAGGCAAAAAAGAAAATTCCGCTGATGGCCTCCCTTTCTTTGAATGCATCAACGTGCTTTTGAAGCTTTTGTTCCAGCAAGTCGCCGCGATGCCTCGCGAGCCAAAAGAACACAACGGTAAGAACAACCGCGGCAATAACCGAAGCGACGGCTTCAAATAATTTTTCATACGGCTCGGGAAGTCCCCCAAAAACTTGCCATGCGATCGCTCCCAGAATAACGCTGATCACAGCTCCGCCGATGATCCCGTGCCAGACATACTTTACCAGATGCCCCAGTCCTGCGCGAGAAAGATAGGTAATAATAAGGATAGAGAGCAGCCCTATCTCCAATATCTCCCGAAATGAGAGTACGAATGGTGCAAACATAAAATTAATAAAATTATATAATAATCATTTTTCCGTCGCTGCTATTTTGGTTTCGGTATTTTCCTGCCATGGGGAGAAACGGTCGGATCATTTAAAAAGGCTGCGAGTTTTTTAATGGTCGTATCTGAAAAGGCATGCTCAAGCACATGTGCCTCATCGTGTACACGCTCTTTATCGACGCGAAGAACATCTGAAAGAAAAACTTCGATTATCCGGTGCTTGTAAGTGAGGTTTTGAGCGGCTTTTAGCCCTTTTGCCGTTAAAGAAATTTTCGAATACGGCTGCGCTTTCAAAAGCTTTCTTTCGGACAGTTTTTTCAGCATCTTTGATACGGCCGGTTTTGACACCGACATTCGATCTGCGATAAGAACGGCATGGGGCGACTGTCCGCTTTTTTCGTATTCACGATAGATCGCTCTCAAGTAATCTTCTTGGCTTTGATTTTTCATCGCGTAAATAAGTTAACCATAGTTAATTTATACACCGGCGCATAAATAAAAGCAAATCGATATTTTATGATGGAGCGTTTCCAAGCTATTGAACCATAACGGACGTAATTCCTCACACCATCATCATGTTTTACCGAAAAATCGCTAAAACTCGTTCGTCGTCATTCTGAACTGACCTAATTTTTGACCTAAATTTTAACGACCGTAGGGAGTATAAAATTGGAAATACTCTTGTGGTGAAGGAGTGAAGCGACCATAAAAATGGAAATACTCTTGTGGTGCGATTCAGAATCCACGTCGTTACGCCGTGGATTCCAGCTCGCGGGCTGGAATGACGGATAGATGTGAGGAGATACTAACGGATACCTTGACTTACAATTGTTTCTATGATATAGTCTGCAACAGAATTTCAACAACAAAACGAGGTGAAAACATGAAAACAAACATTCCGGAAACTATTTCGGAGCAGCTGGAACGCAATTTAGATACCCTGCATTTGCTCGACCATTCTCTTGTCGTGGAACAAGAATGTTATCCAACGGGAGGGATCACTGAAGAAGACGGACGCGTCCAAAGCAAGATGCGCGTCTCCGTGACCCGTTCCGAGATGGCGTATCCGATCCGTTTGCCCAATGGAGAGGATCAACGCACGGAGGACGCGACAAGCCGATATCAAGCAGTGATCAACCACGCGATCGACAAAGAAGCTGTCCGCTCTTTTAAAAGATCGCTTCTTGCCGCACACATTGCCCGTATGAGCGATTGGGCCCAAGGCTATCTTGAAGCAAAATACAGCAACAATCCTAAAATGCGCGATAGTGAAAGAGATTTTGCTGCGGAACAGGCTGCATACTTTCAGTGCCAGATAAAGAGAGCGCACCGTTTGGTAGAATGTATCGACAGCGGAGAACTGCACGTTCGCTACGAATTTATAGATGTTGGTCTATGCTGCGAAGATCTTCATCTCATGTTAATTGCGGCAAGGTGAAGCACGACGTGGATCCCGGGTCGCGGCCCGGGATGACGCATTGTATAGATGATAAAAATTTGGAGCAGGTCAAACGGCCTGCTTTTTTTATTTTCATGAATATTTCATAAGCCGGCGGTAATAAAAGGTACTATGCCGGCAAGATCAAAAAAACAACAGATGGCCGCGGGTGCGGCTCTGTCCGCGAAACGCGGACAAATATCAAAAAGAAAGCTTAAAGGAGCGTCAAAAAAAATGGCGAGTTCCATGAGCGAAAAGGATTTGCGTAAGATCGCGAAGACGAAGCGAAGCACGATCCCATTAAAAGTTAAACATAAAAAATAAAAAACTAACTTTATGAACATGTTTTTTCATTTCGCGATCAATACCATCGCGGTCATGGTGGCAGCGTATCTTATCCCCGGAGTAATGGTCAGCGGATGGTTTACCGCTTTCGTCGTAGCGGTCGTCCTCGGACTGCTCAATCTTTTCGTCAAGCCGGTCCTTTTGGCGCTGACGCTTCCGTTGAACATTATGACCCTCGGGCTTTTTACGCTCGTTATCAACACCATTCTTGTTTTGATCGCGGGAGCGATCGTACCGGGATTTGTGCCGGGTTCGTTCCTTATCGCCCTCCTCTTCGGGCTCGTGATATCGCTTATCAACATTCTTTTTGATTCAGCCGCAAAATAAAGCTGATAAAAAAATAACGTTTGGTTTTTACCAAACGTTATTTTTTTTATGAGAGATCGATCATTTAAGAGGCAGCGTAACAATGAATTCACTTCCCTTTCCGAGACCGGCGCTTTTGACGGTTATTGAACCGCCATGAAGCTGTGCAAGTTCTCTCGACAGATACAACCCGACGCCAAGCCCTCCTTTCACTCGGCTCATGGTCTCATTTTGAGAAAAGAGTGCAAAGATATCTTTCTGTGCTTCCGTAGAAATTCCGACCCCATAATCTTTGATCTTAATGACGGCTTTATCGCCAAGTTTTTCCACGATCATCTCAATGAGTTTATTTTCCTCCGAATATTTTGAGGCGTTATTGAGCAGATTTGTTATGATCTGTCCCACTCGCAGCTGATCTGCATGGATCAGCATCGATCCTTCCGGCATGGTGATCTTCAGCTCCTGTTTCGCTTTCGTAATGAGCGGTTTCGAAGCCTCCGCCGCACCCTCGATGATCGTTGATAATTCCACGTCTTTTTTACTCAACTCAACCTTGCCTCTTTCTATGCGCGAGACGTCGAGAAGCTCTTTCAACAGTTTCGTCATATTAGCGGCCTGCCGCTCTATTACTTCGTATGATTCCTTCACCTCCCGATCAGTATTTTCCCGCATTTTCAGCATTTCAACTTCGAGTACGATCGGCGACAAAGGATTGCGCAATTCATGAGCCAGAACTGAAATAAAATTTCTGAGCCGTTCTTCGCCCATCTTGCGATACGTGGTATCTTGAACCGTTCCGCGAAGACCGATAACCTTTCCGGCGTCATCGTGCACCGCTTCGCCGCGCGTAGTGATCCATATCGGAACGCCGTTGCGGAACGCCTGAACTTCGATCTCATAACCGACTCCCGTTTTTATAGTATTTTTTGCGGCGCTGTTTATGCGTTCCCAGTCCGGTATCGGATAACATCGCCCTCTTTGATCCTTAAAGTCAGGCATGGTTTCCGTTTCCGGATCAAAACCGTAAATACGGAGAAATTCATCCGACCATGCCATCGTATCCGTCGCGGAATCCCAAGACCAGCTTCCGATATGCGCGATACGCTGAGCTTCGCGAAGCTCGGCTTCTTTCTGCTTCAGATAGAAATTTGTATTTTTCAGTTTGGTATTAAGTTTTAAATTTTCTTCAGCGCTCATTCTCAAGCTGCGGTACAAAATATCCTGAGGCTTATTCAGGATCGTTTCCACGAATGCGCGATAGATCAGATAAAACGACGCGACCTGAAATACGTGCCCGATCGTGTTGGTTATATCGAAAGGATCCGCATAAAAAGTAAAAGCCAGTCCGGATGCAACGGACAAAAGGAGTGAGTGAATGAAAAGACGGAATACCCTCGGATCGAATGCTCGTCGATTCAAGTATAATACGGCAATGGCACCGAGTATCGTGGCGCAAATGAGATAATCGCTGAAAATCTTAAAGGGAGTCAATCCGACCCCTTCTATAAACGTGGCCGGAAATGAGCGCCACAAAAAAACAGAAAGCAGGATCAGCGTGGCGGCAAACAAATACACGCTGAACATGGCAAAAACATTTACTTTGCGCTTAATGAATGCCGGCGCAAGGAGAAGCGAAATGCCGAGCAGATATCGACTGGCAATGTAAAATGTGGGGCCGAGATTGCCATATCCCGGAAAGATTCCTATTCCTTTATTGCCGAGCAGGTGCATGAAGTCCAGAAAGGCGTAAAAAACAAAAGCGATACCGACGAAGAGATAATAGTGGTTATCCAATACGTGCCGCCTGTTCCAGACGACGACAAACACGCTGCCCGCAATAAAGACGGTCGCCATGTCGGCAAAACTGTGAAAAGCGGGATAGTTGTATACGCTCAGAATGAAAAACGGGATGAGAAAAAATCCCCATATCAATGCTTTTTTCAGCGTTGGAATATTGAATTGATGTTTTGGTAAAGGCTCAGTCATAAAATAAGTCTTGCGTAAATAACGCCCTTTTGATCGGAACAATTACACCATTTTTTGTGTATTAATTAAACGGCTTCATTATACACCATTTTTATAAAAAAGTCAAGTTGTCGGCTTCCTTTTTTTTATATTCTATGGTATAGAATAAGTCGGAGATAGTTTTTTGAAACAATGAAGCGAGGTGCGAAAATGACAGAAAAGACAGCCCCACAAACAGGCTCCCTTGCCGCCAAAAAAGGCCATATGAGTCGAACTATTCATTTCTTATACGGTGCGACCTTTCACCTCCTCTGGAGGATGATCAAGTGGCCATGGAAACAAATATCGCCATTTTGGCACTGGTGGCATAATGGAGCAGCAGACTGGAAATATCGCTATTTATTGGCGGGAATTCCGGCGGTCATCATCCTTATAGCGCTTGTCCTCGGTCCCCTTTGGTCCACCTACCCCGCGGTTTGGGTCGGTACGTATGCGTATAATTACACCAGCGTCATCTATCCCAAAGAAATACCCAACGTAATGCCCATTGAATCGTCTCAGCAATTGGCGGAGTACAACGAAAATCAGGGCACGGCGTTAGCGGATACGATGATAAGTATAACCAGTGAAATGATAGTGAATTGGCAGGATAACGACCTTCCTTGGGCCTCATCAAAAACAGGGATATTCGGAGTAGACAATCCGCGGAACTTTCAGATCGGGCAGCTCCAAATGGTCCGTTTCGTTCTGCAGGAAATGCGCGATAACTTTACGAAAAACGGAAAAAATGATGCGTTTAATCCGTTCATAGAAAGAGCATATAATAAATTTGCTTGGGATTCCGACAGCTGGGCATTTCCAAGAACCGAAGGAGTCTATAAAGATGGTTTAAATGCGATTAAAGCTTTCCGATTCTCTTTAGAAAAAGGAAAGGCACATATTTATCCGACCACCTATAATTCAGGCGAACTCCTGAAGACTATGGCGGCGGTACTGGCAAACTCGGCACGA
The DNA here is from genome assembly GCA_023229825.1 of Minisyncoccota bacterium. Classification (GTDB taxonomy): domain Bacteria; phylum Patescibacteriota; class Minisyncoccia; order Phycocordibacterales; family CAIJYI01; genus CAIJYI01. The sequence continues at coordinate 8,747 of JALNYN010000007.1, read as the reverse complement.
AGGCTTGAGTCTGTCGAAAAAACAAGGATTCCTCTTTTGTCGACACATGAGGATTCATCTGGAAAGTCTGCGAGACAAGATAATGCTCCGGAAAACATATCATGGAATGAGATGGATAACGCCTATTACCACGGACAAGGAAGTTTATATACTGCCGTTCAAGTGCTCAAGGCGCTTCGCGTTGATGCGAGAAAAGCCGTTGCATCAAAGAGCGCCAATGAATTGTTTGCCCGAGTCATACAGCGTATTGAAACCAACACCGCTTACCTCAAGGATCCGATCCTTGTGGTGAACGAAACGACATTTTCTCCCTCAAATTGCAGTCCTCTGGCATTGGCGCTGCAGAGTGCGAGTAAAGATATGGAAAATCTTGCTATGCAATTGAACCACTAATGTCACGCGGGAGGGTTTAACACCCTCCCGTTTTTTTTGCATTGTAAAATATAATGGGATATGATACGCGTATATTAGATCTCTTTAAAAAGTCGCCCGTCGTCATCCCGGGCAGCGACCCGGGATCCACGTTATATCACAGGACGTGGATTCCGGATCAAGTCCGGAATGACAGAATAAATGACATAACTTTTGAAAGAACTCTATTATCGTTTATCTTAAACCAACAAAATGGATCTCAATCGCAAAACCGTCCTTGTTTTTGGGGGAGCCGGATTTATCGGGTCCAATTTTATTCGCCTTATCCTGTCAAAATATCCAAAAGTGAAAGCGGTGAATTTCGATAAACTCACCTATTCCGGAAATTTGGAAAATGTAAAAGACGTAAGCAAAGACAAACGATATTCTTTCAGTAAAGGAGATATTGCAGATCAAAAACACGTGCGCTCCGTTTTTTCCGAATACAAACCTGACTTTGTCATAAACTTTGCCGCAGAAACTCACGTCGATCGAAGCGTGCACGGCGAAGCGCTTGAGTTCGTCCGCACGAATGTGGAAGGAGTATTCAATATTCTGGAATCGGTAAAGGAATCAAAAAAAATCCTCAAATATGTCGAGGTCAGCACCGATGAAGTGTTCGGCAGCTTACCGCTCGGCTCTAAACAAAAATTCGAGGAGACAACTGTTTTTGCTCCGAATACTCCCTACGCTGCCACCAAAGCGGGCGGTGATCTTTTGTGTCGCTCCTATTTCTCGACATGGAAAATTCCGGTTGTCGTCACGCACTGTTCCAATAATTACGGGCCGAATCAATATCCGGAAAAATTAATACCCTTCTGTATTACCCGCATGATGGAGAATAAGAAGCTGCCGATATACGGCGACGGAAAAAATGTGCGCGACTGGATATATGTCATGGATCATTGCCGTGCGCTTGAGCTTTGCCTTATTCGAGGAATTCCCGGAGAAACTTACGGTATCGGCGCAGATACGGAACTCGATAACTTGACTATCGCCCGCATGATCCTTTCGTATTTCAAGCGGAATGATTCTCACCTCGAATTTGTGGCGGATCGTCCCGGACATGACCGGCGATACGCGATCGACAGTTCAAAAATTCGCCGGGAACTCGGCTGGGTTCCGGAATATGATTTTGAAAAAGCGTTCCGGGAAACGATCGGCTGGTACTTGTCGAATGAAAAATGGCTCCGCGCGATACGAAAAAAAACCTCCGGTTTTAATACGCACATTACTCAAAAAATTAAGCGGAATAAAAAAATAAAATAATTTTTATGAAAGGGATCGTACTTGCGGGAGGGCTTGGCACGCGCCTTCGTCCTCTGACGCTCATCACCAACAAACATCTCCTGCCGGTATACGGCCGGCCGATGATCTCCTACCCTATTGAAACCCTTCGGCGCGCGGGGATCACCGAGATCATGATCGTCTGCGGACGCGAACATGTCGGACACTTCATCAATTTTCTCGGTTCCGGAAAAGAAAGCGGAGTGAAACTTTCTTTTGCCGTGCAAGATAAAAACAATGCCGGTATCGCCGACGCGCTTTCGTGCGCAGAGGATTTTTCGGACAATGAAAACGTCGCTGTTATTCTGGGGGACAATATTTTTGAAGATGATTTTTCGAGATCGGCGGAAACCTTTACCGACGGCGCGAGAATTTTTTTGAAAAAAGTAAAAGACCCGGAACGGTACGGCGTCCCAGTTTTCGACAGAACAGGAAAGAAGATCGTACGGATCGAGGAGAAGCCGAAAAAACCGAAGTCGGATTTTGCGCAGACCGGTTTGTATTTTTTCGACAGCCGCATCTTCTCATTCATAAAAAAATTAACGCCGTCAAAAAGAGGAGAGCTCGAAGTCACCGACGCGGTGAATCAATATGTTGATGCTGGCATGATGGAGTTTTTTGTCGTGAAAGGCGATTGGTACGATGCGGGAACGATCGAGTCGCTTCTTGAAACATCGATCAAAGTGAGCAAAAAAGAATCGGCATTCTTTCCGAAAAAATGATCGTAGTGTGACCGCTCACCATACCGTCATTCCGGGCTACGACCCGGAATCCAGAGTGTGCGCGACAAACGTGGATTCCGGGTCGCGGCCCGGAATGACGAAAACGATATTTTTCAAAAAAAACCGTCAGTGAATTTTCACTGACGGTTGAGTTTCTATTCCACCGTTACTGATTTTGCCAAATTTCTCGGCTGGTCTACATTATTGCCGCGCGCTACGGCAACGTGGTAGGCAAGCAACTGTAAAGGAACTACATAAACGATCGGCGCTACCAGCTCGTCAACGCGAGGCAGTGCGATAACCGTCGTACCTTCATCGAGATCGATCTTCACATCAGGAGATGCAAAAATAAATAATTGTCCGTTTCTGGCGCGAACCTCCTTAAGGTTCGACTGTAATTTTTCAACAAGGACGTCATTCGGAGCGACGGCGATGACCGGCATCTCTTCATTGACGAGCGCGAGCGGTCCGTGTTTTAATTCTCCCGCCGGATATCCTTCCGCGTGAATGTAAGAAATTTCTTTCATCTTCAGCGATCCTTCGAGCGCGATCGGATATTCCGATCCGCGTCCGAGATAGAGCGCATGTTCTTTCTTTCCAAATCCCGGCGCGAGCAGCCGGAGCTCTCCATCGAGCAAGAGCGCCTCGCGCAATTTTTCGGGAACCGTGAGAAGCGAAACGATAACCTCAGCTTCTTTTTTTGCCGTCATTCCGCGCGTGCGTCCAAGGGCGAGCGTAAGCAGCATGAGCGCCGCGAGCTGCGTGGTAAACGCTTTCGTCGATGCCACTCCGATCTCCGCTCCCGCTTTTGTTAAAAAGGTCAACTCCGCTTCGCGCGTCATGGAACTTTCCGGCACGTTGCATATCGTGATGGTATGCGCCTCCGGTTTTCCCTCTTTTACCATGTTGAGACAGGCGAGCGTGTCCGCGGTTTCTCCCGATTGAGAGATGAATACGTACAGCGTGCGCGAATGCAGCCGCGGATTACGATAACGCCACTCGCTCGCGACATCCACATGACATGGTATATCCGCAAGCGACTCCATCTCCATCCAATACCGAGCAACGAGAGAAGAATAGTGGCTGGTGCCGCACGCGATGATCTGGACCGCTTCCGTTCGGGCGAATATTTTCGCCGCTTTGTTTCCGAAAGCTTCCTCGATCAAAACTTTTCCGTCTTTCACCCGGCCGTCGAGTACTCGAGACACCGCATCCGGCTGCTCGTGTATCTCTTTTTGCATGAAGTGGAGAAATCCGCCCCGGCTGACATCTTCCGGTGAAAGATCGCTCACTTTGATCGGACGTTCGACTTTTTTTCCGGTCTTATCATACACGACGAAGTGCGCCTGATAAATGTCGGCCACATCGCCGTCTTCCAGATATACGAATTGATTCGTGATGGAAATAAGCGCCGACACGTCCGAAGCCACAAAATTTCCGTTCTTTCCTATACCGATAACGAGCGGGCTTTTCATTCGTACCGCCACGATATTTTCAGGATCGTTCTTGCTGATGACGGCAATGGAATACGCGCCTTCAAGTTCTTGTACCGCGTTTTGCACGGCCGATAAAAGAGAACCTCCTCCCTTCCACTGCTCGTTCACGAGATGCGCGATCACTTCGGTGTCCGTGTCCGAAGAAAACTCATAAGCTTTTTCCCGGAGCACAGCACGAAGCGCCACGTGATTTTCGATGATCCCGTTGTGCACCACCGCGATCGCCGCTTGCGACACGTGCGGGTGAGCATTTTTTTCCGACGGTTTTCCGTGCGTCGCCCATCTGGTATGCACAATGCCGGCGAGTGCGCTCATTGGATTTTCTTCAAGCGCTTCCCTCAGTACCTCGATCTTGCCGAGGCGGCGAAGGCATGAAATACCTTCGGGGGTAACGGCTGCCACGCCGGCAGAATCATATCCGCGATACTCAAGACGTTCAAGCCCATCGATGAGGATGGGGATTACGTTCGTATTTGAAACGCCGCCAACTATTCCACACATAATTTTTTTCTCCGGTTGTTGTTTTAAAACATCAGTGATGACTTTCCTCAGACTGGGAGGAAATCGATCTCCATCCATCAGTATACGAGACAGAATGAAGGGTTCATGAAAAAGACTTGCCGTAAAGCTCTTACTTCATGCTGTTTTCATGAGTGAATAGCTTACTCAGTAAGGATAGCGATTTTCTGGAAGGCTAGTATTGACAAATATTATCCTATTTGATACAATACACACCGAAACGTGCTTGCTAAAGTCATATATTCGTGTTGACAAGCATTGTCCTTTGAAAATTAAAATATCTACATATGCAATAAAATGCAGTAAAAACAAGGCATTTTTTCGTTGAACACGCGAAAAAATTACACCGATCTTTGTTTAAGGCCATCCGGCCAAAAACAAGAAATCCTTGCGGTAATCCGCAAAGGAAACCATGTCCAAGAAAATGTTTTCGCGGGCAAATTCTGCAACCAACCTTTGAAAAGGAAAAAAAAATGAAAAGTATTCTCATTGCAATAACGCTCCTACTGTCTTCCTCTCCGCTTTTCGCGCATGGGGAACATGGGACGTCGACAGTGAATATTTCCGGCGGAAGTGTCTCCTATGCTACGGCTTTGGGACAATCTTCGCAGGTCGCAACACACAACTCAGTGGAAATTAACGCAGGTATTTATAAAGGCGGAAACGGAGTGGAAGGATTAACCACCGGAATGGCGGGCACTTTTGCCCAAGGTTCCGGTTCTATTGCCGCACAAAGCGGTGTTGTAGGAGGTGTTGATCTCTCTCTCAATGCGAAACATGTAACCGGCGAAGCCGGAACAGCGCAAATCGCCAACATAACTCCGCAAGGAACAATAAACCACAGCTTAACAAAAGTACAAGGTAAAACGATGTTGAACGGCTGGATCGACCCGATATATATCCAAGGAGAGGCTGCGGCTGTTTCTTTTGATAAAGCGGTCGACCTGACCCATTCTGCCGGTGAAAACGGCGGAAAGGTTTGGCTCGATATGGCTGTTCACCACTAATCGTCCGCAATAAACCGATAATTGAGAAGGGGGTTCCCCCCTTCTCCCTTTTATTTCTGAACTGAAAAAGCGAGTAATACATGAAAAAAAATCTGTTGATTGTACTGTGTTTATGGTTTGCTGTTGCGTTTAGCGCTTTTGCCGACCAAAACATTGAGACGAACGCGGGGGCGGGCGCTACGGCAACTACGGGCGGGATCAATTACGCCCCGGTAACGAACGCGAGTCAGCCTGTCTTCATGCCGAACGGCGCACCTTCGGTGATGCCTAACCCGAATACGTTTATCAAAGGCATCGGCCTTGCGGAAAAAACGAACCGGTACGCGCAAGTCTTCGCAAATTTTTGCAAAGGCGGCATTCCGGTCAATTCACTCCGCAGCGACCGTGCAAAAACCGTATCCGATGATACTGATTTCGGACTTATGGTTTGGCAGCCCTATCGCGATTATTTCGTGAGGATCCGTTCGGAAGAAAATGCCATGACGGATTTCACTCCCGAAGTAACGGACATTGCGAGAGATTTTGCGGCAGAGAACATGTCTCCCGAAACAACCCATTATTGCATCGGGCATGTAGCCATACGTACACTGTTTGACGAAGAAATACAAGATATCACTTTGCAGGAAACACTGATAAATGAAGCGCTCCGATTTGCGAGCGATCACATAACAGGCTTTGCCAACGTAACTCCCGTTATCTTATACGAAACCAATGCTTACTATGACGGCACAGCGGTAAACGGATCCGGTATATCGGTAACTCCGCAAGTGAGCGGAATTCCCGCGGCCGGAGTTGCGGCAGGAAGCATATTCAGCTGGGGTAAAAATCACGGTCTGGCAAGTTCAAGCTTTGGTCTGGGAATGAAAGTTATTTTTCTGGCACAAGCGCCGAATCCGACCGAAGGACATCCCATTGCTCTTGAAGTTCAAAAGATCAATCGGATAATCAAAGAAATGAATGCTCCAAAACCGGTACTTGTTCCCCCTGAAGTCGTGGTGGTTGAAAAACCGATCATAGTAAAAAAGGTCGTTAATCATCAACCAAAAAAAGCAAAACCAAAAAAAGTCTGCAAAAAGTGGGTGGAAATATCACCTTTAAAAAAATGAAATTACGTCAGTAATGATGGAAATGGGTGAAGAAATGAAGAAAAAAATTTTCTTTGTCCTGCTCGCGATCATCTTATCAGGCTGTTCGTCAACGGGAGGACGCAGAGAATCGACCGATTCTTTCCGTCCTCAAACGCCGCTCGAACAACTGGTAGACCGCGGAGAAGATCATTCTTCTCTCACGGCGAAAGATAAGAACGATATCGTAAGCGGGATCCGGAAGGTCCACTCAAACGGAAATTTTCCCGATGTGTGGAAATCTGAAAAAGGTAAAGAGATCGCCGTTTTGCATCAGGGATTCGCCAGAGCTGCTGACGGAAACTACTGTATGACGGCGAGCGTTACGGTGTCGGGAAAAAAATTCCTTCCGCCGACGCCTCTTTGCAATAAAAACGGAGAATGGGTCCCCTCCTCCGCTAAAGCTGCGGAGGGCGGGCTTGCTTCGCTCAATGCAGTGCAAAGAGCTACAGAGGATGAGCCCATCCTCCCAAGTCAAAAGGCTATTATAACGCACGAAAAAACGGCGACAGTGATGTTACCGATAAAAGAACCGGAAGCGGCGGAGGTTTCTCAAAAGATAGAAAATCCCCCTCCCGAATCGGTTGTCTCAAAAGTTCAAAAGCCAAAAGCTCTTGAACGGCAAAAAAGAGTCCCGGTGAAATTTACCGAGATACGATAGAAATCAGATATTTACGGCAAATCGTCTTGATATTTTCGATCTATCGAAAAACAAGCGGTTTCTCTTTGGGCCTTGAATTGGAGTAATAACGATGCGTAAGGCATTCGCAAAAATCATATTGGCAGTGCTCCTCGCATTCTTCGGAATCGCAGGAGTACAGGCTTCTTATGTTGTAACCCCCGTTAAACAATACGGGATATCCTACGGTTCCACATACTCCGATTGGTATCTTGTATATCAAAACGAGTTGGGAAAAGAACACAACGGACAGCTCTACAGCAGTCCTGAGTATCAAGAACACTTCGCCCTCTGGCTAAAAGTCGAAGGACTGAGCGAGGACAAAGTCAGCCACAACCCAAAACTTATTTTAACCATCCCGGTTTCCGGGAAACTTGCGGAAGATGCGAGTTACTACGCCATATGGTCCGATACAGAAAACTCTGTTCCTTCCTCTGTGGTCATTGGAGAAAAAACGTATGAAAGAAGCGCCGAAAACGGAGCGGAAAATTTATATACGGTCGTATCTGTAGCCCCCGCGGTTGCAGTGCCTCCGGAAATTACCGTTGCCCCCGTATCGGTTTCCCATCAACCAATATCAATTCCGGCGGCCGCAACGGTTCCCGATGCGACACCCGGTCTTACCATTTCGAAGGAATTGACTTTGAGCATTGGATTATTATTCGTATTTTTGTTACTGGTACTTGCCTTTTGGATCAAGTATCTTCAAGCATCTAATCGTGAAATGAAAGATCTCCTTCTTTCAAAAGAAGAAGAAATGAAGTCTCACGAAAAAGAGATCGCCGCTTTGAGAACGCAGTACCAAGAGATCCTTGGCCGCACGCTCCGCGAGTTTACGCTCTCGGACGCAGCGCTCCTCGAAGCGATCGATCGTGCGAACATTCTTGTTCGCATCAGGGATAAAGTGTATTTGCCTTTAACGAATGGCCGTGAAGAAATTTTTCTTTCGACCGGTCATATCGTAAAAAACAAAGACAAAAACATTTTAGCAGGGATCAAAGAACTTCACAGACCATTTTTGGTCAGCGAAGGCTCTTGCTAATATAATAGTTCGCGCACAAGCGCGGCAAAAAAATCCCGAACATCTTACGGCGACCTCGTGACGACGAGTGTTTAAGATAGATACCAAAGAGTTCTACGGCGGCACCGCATCCGCGGTTGTCTAAGATGAATGAACGGGAAACAGTTCTTTAAAGAGCAGTACCACAAAAACCCCTTCAACGAAGGGGTTTTATTTTTTCACAAAAGGTCAGTGTCACCCCGGGATCATCACTGCTGCAAATTCTAGCATATGCGTAATAGCCGGATTAATTTGGTTGGTAATTAGCTCGGTGCATAGATCATGTTTTCATCAGTGTCGCCGGACGGGGTTTGCAACCACTAGTGTCCGGTTAACCATCAAACAGTGTAGCCATATTTACGGAACCACTGTCTGGAAGTTGTACTCCGTCTACTGAAAATAGCTCTAGCAAAGGAGTTTTATCAAACAGTGATATGCTCAA